>JAEZEK010000304.1 GCA_023417735.1 Pseudomonadota bacterium
GCCGTGAAGAGCGTCAGGCCCGCGGCGCGTAGCGCGGCAGCTCGGCGGTGATGCCGAGCGTGTCGAGGTCGGCCTTCTCCGGCCGGTAGCCGTTCTCGACCGCATTCGCGATGCGGATCGAAGCGCCGATCAGGCCGACGAACTCCGAAACGCGGCCGAAGCCGGCCGACAGGGCGGCGAGGGGGGCGGCGGCCGGGCGGGCCGGGGCGACGGTGGTGTAGGCCATGGTGTTCAGCTCCTCGAAGAAGGAATTGATGGTGGAGGCGGGATGCGTTCAGCCCCTGCCGAAGCGTTCGTTCATCTCGTCGGCGCAGAGCCGGCGCTCGACCTCATCGGTCAGGCGTGCGCCGCTCCGGCCCAGCACGGCCTCGACCTCGCGGTCGGCCTGGCGCTGGCGGGCGGCCATGAAGGCGTTGGCGAAGCGGGTGAAGGGGCCCGGACGCGCCGTGGCGGCGGGCCTGGCTCTGTCGATGCCGCCGGCGATGGGCGGCAGGCTTGTGACCGTGGTCATGTCTCTCTCCAGATGCGAGTGACGGGGACCCCGGACGCTTCCTCGCTCTTGACTGATCCCAAGATAGGTCATCGGGAGCGCGGCGTAATATGGTGCAGCGCAACGCAGCCATGCACGAAGCGCTGCCCTAGAGCTTCAGCGGATCAGCAGGAGCTCGGAAATTCCGGCTACAGCTATGCCCAGAACGCATGCCTGCACTGCAGCATTTTCCCGTTGTGCGATGCAGCGGAGCGTGCCATCTTACGCATGCCCTCATTGGGCGTTTCCTCCCTAGACTTGGGCCGCCGGGCAACCGTGCGGCCCTTTTTTCTTGGGTCCGTCCGGTCGGGGAGGGGAGGCCGGCGCTACGCGCGAACGGGCCGTTCGGCTGACTGCGGGGGCCTGACAGCGGGAGCGGAGAGGAACCCGGCCTCCGGCGCGATCTCCAGATCCTGGGCCTGCAGCATCCGGCGGTAGGCGCTGTCGCGGGCGATGAGCTCCGCATGCGTGCCCTCTTCGGCGATGCCGCCCTTGTCGACCACGAAGATGCGGTCGGCGTTGCGGATCGTGGCGAGCCGGTGGGCGATGACGAGCGTGGTGCGGCCCTCCGCGAGCTCGGCGAGCGACTTCTGGATCTCGCGCTCGGTCTCCGAATCGAGCGCCGACGTCGCCTCGTCGAGGATCAGGATCGGCGGGTTCTTCAGGAAGATGCGGGCGATGGCGAGGCGCTGCTTCTGGCCGCCCGAGAGCTTCACGCCGCGCTCGCCGACGATCGTGTCGAGCCCTGCCGGAAGCTCGTCGAGCACCTTCTCGAGATGGGCGCGGCGGGCGGCCTCCAGGATGTCCGCCTCGCTCGCGCCGAGCCTGCCATAGGCGATGTTCTCCCGGATCGTGCCGCCGAACACGAAGACGTCCTGCTGCACGATGCCGATCTGGCTCCGCAGCGAGGCGAGCGTCATGTCGCGGATGTCGATGCCGTCGATCGTGATCGCGCCGGCCTCGATCTCGTAGAAGCGCGGCAGCAGGGAGCAGATCGTGGTCTTGCCGGCGCCGGACGGGCCGACGAAGGCTGCCGTCTGGCCGGGCGAGACGACAAGGTCGACGTCCTCCAGGATGCGGCGGCCGCGGCCGTAGCCGAAGCTCACGCCTGAATAGCGGATGTCGCCCTTCAGCGCCGGGGCGGCACGCGCGCCCGGCCGGTCGGCCACGTCGGGCTCGGTCTCCAGGAGCTCGAGATAGCGGCGGAAGCCGGCGATCCCCTTGGGATAGGTCTCGATCACCGAGTTGATCTTCTCGACCGGCCGGAAGAAGACTCCGACGAGGAGCAGGAAGCCGACGAAGCCGCCATAGCTCAGGCTGCCCTGGAGGACGAGCCAGCTTCCGGCGAGCATCACGACAAGCTGGACGAGCCGCATGCTCATGTAGCTGAGCGAGGAGGTGGCGGCCATCAGCTTGTAGGCTTCGAGCTTGGTGCTGCGGTACTTGGCGTTGTCGCGGGCGAAGAGCGAGCGCTCGTGCTCCTCGTTGGCGAAGGCCTGGACCACGCGCATCCCGCCGACATTCTCCTCGATGCGGACGTTGAAGTCGCCGACCCGCTCGAACAGCCCGCGGAAGTTCTGCGTCATGCGCCCGCCATAGGAGGTCGTGACCCAGGCGACCGCCGGAACGATCAGCGCGGTGAGGAGCGCGAGCTCGACGTTCACCGTCAGCATCAGCACGAACGCGCCGACGAACGTCATCACGGCGATGAAGAGGTCCTCCGGCCCGTGATGGGCGACCTCGCCGATCTCCTCGAGATCCTTGGTGACGCGGCCGACGAGGTGTCCGGTCTTGTTCTCGTCGTAGAAGCTGAAGGAGAGCTTCTGCAGATGGTCGAACGCCTTGCGGCGCATGTCGGTCTCGATGTTGATGCCAAGCATGTGGCCCCAATAGGTCACGATCGCCATCAGGCCGGTGTTCGCGACGTAGAGGACCAGCAGGCCGAGCGCGGCGAGCACGATGAGCGACCAGCTCTGGGTGGGCAGCAGCTCGTCGACGAAGAGCTTGACCGCCATCGGGAAGGCGAGCTCCAGCAGCCCTGCGATCACCGCGCAGCCGAAATCGAGCAGGAACAGGCCCCGATAGGGCGCGTAATAGGCGAAGAAGCGGGCGATCATGGAGAACCGTCGGCGAACGTGCGACGGGGGGTTATGACGCCTCGGGCGACGGAAGGCCAGCGGGTGCGGCCCCGGGTTTCGCGCGTGGTTCGCGTTCGCGCTTGTCCTTCGCGGCCACAGGTCCGAAAGAGGGGCGGTTTCGGCGCGCACGCGCCGCCCCGGGTGAGAGGTTTCCGATGCAGCTCGACGATTACGCGATCGACGTCCTGGTGCAGGGATTTCCCGGCAAGTCCGTCTGCCACGGCACGCTCGGCTGGAGCACGATCGCGCTGCTGAGGGGGCACGGCCGCAACGCGCTGGTGGACGTCGGCGCCTTCGGGATGCGCAAGACGCTGCTCGCGCGGCTTGCCGAGCGCGGGCTCGGCCCCGGCGACATCACGGACGTCGTACTGACGCACTGCCATTACGACCACGCGGTGAACTGGGTGACGTTCCCGAACGCCCGCGTCTTCATCGGCGGCGCCGAGCTCGACTGGGCCGTGACCGTGCCGTTCGGCCAGACCATCGTGCCGGAGCTCTACGTGCGGGAGCTGGTCGCGAGCGAGCGGCTGGTCCGCGTCGCGCCCGGCGAGGAGGTGCTGCCAAGGCTCGCCGCGCATGCCACGCCGGGCCATACGCCCGGGCACCTCGTCTACGTGCTCGAAGGGGCCGGGCACGACGTCATCTTCACCGGCGACGCCGCGAAGAACCGCGCGGAGCTGCTCGAATGCCGGGCCGACGCGACGATGGATGCGGGCGCCTCGGCGGCCTCGATCGCCGCCATCATGGAGCTCTGGCGCAGGCGGCCGGGATCGGTGCTGATCCCCGGCCACGACGTGCCGATGGTGCTCCGCGACGGCCGGCCGGCCTATGTCGACGAGCGGCGGGCGGCGATCGTCGCCTGGTACGACGAGAGCCTCGACCAGACGCGGGTGTTCGAGCTCACCTGAGCCTGCCGCTCACCAGCCGATCGCGTTCGGGAGCCAGGTCGCGAGGCCGGGGAAGAGGAAGAGCACGACGAGCGCCAGGATCTGCAGCAAGATGAACGGCACCGCGCCGCGGTAGATGTCGCCGGTCGTCACGCCGGCGGGCGCCACGCCCTTCAGGAAGAAGAGCGACCAGCCGAACGGCGGCGTCAGGAACGAGGTCTGCAGGTTGAGGCAGACCAGCATGCCGAGCCAGACCATGTCGACGCCGCTCTGGATGAAGAAGGGCAGGAAGAGCGGCAGCGCGATGTAGCTGATCTCGATCCATTCCAGGAAGAAGCCCAGCACGAAGATCAGCGCCATCAGGAAGATCAGGCTGCCGGTCACGCCTCCCGGCACCAGCGCGAAGGCGTCCGCGACCAGGCGCTCGCCGCCGAGGCCGCGGAAGGCGAGGCCGAACACCTGGGCGCAGATCAGGATGAAGAAGACCATCGCCGAGATGAGGAGCGTCGAGCGCGCGATCTCGTCGAGGAGGCGGAAGGAGAACTTGCCGCCGAGGACGACGAGGAGCAGCGCCCCGAGCGCCCCCATCGACGCGGCCTCGGTCGGCGCGGCGACGCCGCCGACGAACGAGCCGAGCACGGCGATCACGAGGCCGATCGGCGGGACGACGACCTTGACCGTCTTGACCGCCAGTGCGCCGCGCGTGAGCCCGGCCCGCTCTGCCGCCGGGATCGGCGGCGCGAGGTCCGGGCGGAAGGCGGCGAGCGCGACGAGGGCGAGAATGTACACGCCGGAGAGAAGAAGCCCCGGCACGACCGCGGCCGCGAAGAGCGTGCCGAC
Organism: Pseudomonadota bacterium; assembly: GCA_023417735.1. Classification (GTDB taxonomy): domain Bacteria; phylum Pseudomonadota; class Alphaproteobacteria; order Rhizobiales; family Afifellaceae; genus Propylenella. The sequence continues at coordinate 4,395 of JAEZEK010000304.1, forward strand.
GGATTCGCCGAGGATGTCGGAGAGCAGGATCAGGATCAGGCTCGGCGGGATGATCTGGCCGAGTGTACCGGAAGCGCAGATCGTGCCGCAGGCGAGCGGCTTGGAATAGCCGCGGCGCAACAGCGTCGGCAGCGTGAGGAGGCCGAGCGTCACGATGGTCGCACCGACCACGCCGGTCGCCGCACCGAGCAGCATGCCGACCAGGATGATGGCGACGCCCATGCCGCCCGCGAGCCGGCCGGCGAGATGGCCGATCACGTCGAGGAGCTCCTCGGCGAGCCGCGACTTCTCCAGCGTCACGCCCATGAAGACGAAGAGCGGGATGGCGAGCAGCGTGTAGTTGGTCGCCACGCCGTAGATGCGCGCCGGCAGCAGGTTGAAGAGCCCCGGTCCGAACCCGGCATAGCCGAAGACGAGCCCGCAGACGGCGATCGCGATCCCGACGGGAATGCCGACGACGAGGAGCGCGAAGAAGGACACGATCATCCCGATCGCGAGGAGTTCCCCGGGCGACACCTAGCGGGTCCCGCGGAAGGTCAGGGCATGGCGGATCGCGTGGGCCGCCCCCTGCAGGCCGAGCAGCGCGAAGCCGAGCGGGATGAAGGCCTTGAGCAGCCAGCGGCTGCCCAGCCCGCCCGGATTGGGCGAGCCCTCTCCGATCCGGTAGGCCTGCATCACGAAGGGCAGGGAGAGCTTCACCGCGATCACTGCGAAGATCACCAGGAGCAGCCCCGTGAGCACCTCGATCGCGTTGCGGAGCCCGGCCGGCATGCGGTCGAATAGGAAGTCGACGCGCACCTGCTCGCCGCCGAGCAACGCGTAGCTCATGCCGAGCAGCGCGATCGGCGAGATCAGGTGCCATTCGAGCTCCTGCAGCCAGATCGTGCCGGTGCGGAAGAAATAGCGGGCGAGCACGTTGCCGGCGACGACGAGCACGAGCGCGACGCAGGTCCAGGCGGCGAGCCGCCCGGCCACGTTCACGGCCATCTCGATCGCCAGCGCAGCCCGGCGGGCGGCGGCGATTATCTCCGGGTCACACCTTCAGGATGCTGCCGAACCACGGCTTCTGGCTGACGGCCGCCCAGCGGTCGTGCTTAGCCTTGAAGGCCATGTAGGAGTCGTGGACCTTCTGCACGAGCGGATCGGCCGCCGCGTGGGTGGCGAGCGTGTCGGCGGTCGCCTCGCGCAGCCGGTCGACGACTTCGGCCGGCAGCTCGGCGGCCTTAACGCCATGGTTCTCGACGAGATCGACGAGCGCCTCGCCGTTCACGGCCTCCGACCAGGCCACGCTTTCCAGCACGGCGGCCATCGCGGCGGAGCGCACGATCGCCTTGAGATCGTCGGGGAGCGCGTCCCAGGCCGGCTTGGAGATGACCAGCTCACCGGTTGTCGCCGGTTCGTGCCAGCCGGTCGTGTAGTAGTTCTTCGCCGCCGTCTGCAGCCCGAGGCGCCGGTCCTGGTAGGGGCCGACGAATTCGGCCGCGTCGATCACGCCGCGTTCCAGCGCCGGGAAGATCTCGCCGCCGGGCAGGAGCCGGACGTCCACGCCGAGCGTCTGGTAGACCTGCCCCGCCAGGCCGGGGATGCGCATGCGCAGGCCGTTGAAGTCCGCGACGCCCTCGACCGGCTCGCGGAACCAGCCGGTCATCTGGATGCCGGTGTTGTTCAGCGGGAAGGCGACGACGCCGAACGGCTCGTAGACCTCCTGCCAGAGATCGAGCCCGCCGCCGTGATAGAGCCAGGCCATGTGGCCGAGGAAGCTCATGCCGAACGGCACGGTGGTGAAGTACTGCGCGGCGAAGCTCTTGCCCGACCAGAAATAGGAGTTGGCGGCATTGGTCTCGACCGTGCCGGCCGCGACGGCGTCGAAGCCCTCGAGCGCCGGGATGAGCTCGCCGGCCGCGAAATGCTGGAACTTCAGCCGGCCGCCCGACATCGCCTCGACCTTCTCGATGAAGTCGGTCGGGCTGCCCGGCCCGACCACGTAGAAGGGCGCGTTCGGGCCGTAGGCGTTGGTCATGCGCCAGGTGAAGCTCTCCTGGGCGCGGGCGACCGCCGGGGCGGCGAGCGTCGCGCCCGAGGCGGCGGCGGCCGTCATTCCGGTCCGCAGGAACGTGCGTCTGTCCATGAAAATCCCTCTCGAGCGATGGCGTGGCCTGAGCGGCCGTCGGGCGAGGGGTTCCAAGAAGCGTGCCAGCATGGCCGCGGCGCGTGGCGCTGCCTGCCACGGCGCGACGAGGCGGTGCCTGCGAGGGCAAAGGGTCGAGCAGCGCGGGACGGTGCCCAAGCTTTGGGCAATCGATGCCCGGTGCGCGCGGCGGCTACTTCCGCTCGGGCATCGGCTCGACCGGGCCGCCGGCCTGGCGCCAGGCGGAGAGGCCGCCGCCGACATGCGCCACGTTCGGCAGGCCCATGTCCTGCGCCGCCTTGGCGGCGAGCGCCGAGCGCCAGCCGCTCGCGCAGTAGAAGAGGAAGCGCTTCGGCTCGGCGAAGACCGGCTTGTGGTAGGGGCTCTCCGGGTCGATCCAGAACTCCAGCATGCCGCGCGGGCAGTGGAAGGCGCCCGGGATGCGCCCGTCGCGCTCGAGCTCGCGCGGGTCGCGCAGATCCACGAACAGGATCTGCTCGTCCTCGGCCGCGTGCATCGGCACAGCCATGACGGCCGGGATCGTCTCGATCGCGGCGTTCGCCTCCTCCAGCAGCTGCTTGTAACCCTTCCTCATCGCTCGCATGCCTCCCCGGCAACGTTGCCTCGCCTGGACCGTAGCAGCGGGGTGGGGGGCGGGAAATGCCGTTCTCTGCCATTGACGGCGTGCTCCGCCATCCCATATCCATCCCGCTGGATGGTGAAAGATGGACAGGCTTCGGCAACTCAGGGCGAAGGCAGGCGACACCGAGAAGATCACGATCAATCTCGGCTACGTGGATCTCGGGCACATCGACCTGATGGTGCAGGAGGGCTTCTATTCCAACCGGACGGATTTCATCCGGACCGCGATCCGCAACCAGCTCGCGGCTCATTCCGAGGTGATCAGCACCTCGGCCATCCGAAAGACGCTCGACCTCGGCCTCCGCCATTTCGGCCGGAGCGACCTGGAGGCGGCCAAGAAGAAGGGCGAGAGGCTGAGGATCCAGGTCCTCGGCCTCGCCGTGATCGGCGACGACGTCACGCCGGCGCTCGCGGAGGAGACGATCGAATCGATCACCGTCTTCGGGGCGCTGCACGCGAGCCGCGAAGTCAGGGCGGCATTGGCCGGCCGGATCCATTGACGCCGTGCTGAAGGAAATTTTCATGTCGGAACGTTTCGGGGCCGCAATGCGCAAGGCGGCGCGCCTGACCGGCGCGCGCAAGCTCCTGGAGGCGACGGAGGTCATCCAGCAGGCGCTCGGCGTGCGCGGCGAGCCGCAAACGGCTGCGCGTCGAGATGGTGCCGGGGCCGGCGAGCCG
>JAEZEK010000177.1 GCA_023417735.1 Pseudomonadota bacterium
GGGCGGCTGGACGGTGAGCTCCGGCGGCAGCTCCTGCCAGCTCTTCATGTCGCTGACGTCCTGGTCCGGCGGCTACCGCGCGACCACTCGCGGCTGTTCCGCACCGTCGCTCCAGGGCGTGTCCGCCTGGAACCTCGAAGGACGGCAGGTGACGCTCGTCGACCAGTCCGGCGCGACGGTGGCGCGCCTCTATCCGTCGTCGAAGACGCAGTTCAACGGCCAGACTTCGGGCGGCGCCGCCGTCTCGTTCAGCCGCTGACGCCGACGGCGCTCCCGAGGGAGCGCCGCCCGCGCCGTTTCCGCGAGCGGCCGCCCGTCGGAAGCAAGACGCGCCGATACTTGGGATTTGCGCTGGAACGAAGGTATCGCCCGCACGCAGGCCAGGCCTGCACGCCCGTTCTTGCACTGCAGCATCGACGCCTCTATCGCTCATCTGCGATGGGGAGCTGAGATGCGGGAATCGATCCTTCGCCGCTACGATACGCTGGCGCAGGCCGGGACGCTCGAGCCGGACCCCGTGCAGCGCGCCTTGGCGGAGCGCCTGGACCGGCTCGTCGAGACGCTCGCCGAGCGCCGGCTCGGGTCGAAGAAGAAGGCCTTCGGTTGGCTGTTCTCGCGCGCGCAGGCCCAACAGCCCGCCGGCCTCTACATCTGGGGCTCGGTGGGGCGCGGCAAGACCCTGCTGATGGACCTGTTCTTCGCGGCCGCACCGCACGAGCGCAAGCGCCGCGTCCATTTCCACGAATTCATGGACGAGGTGCACCGGCGGCTCGAGGCTTTCCGGCGCAAGCTGCGCAGCGGCGAAGCGAAGGGCGACGATCCGATCCCGCCGGTGGCGGCGGAGATCGCGGCTGAGACGCGCCTGCTCTGCCTGGACGAGTTCGCGGTCAACGACATCGCCGACGCGATGATCCTCAGCCGGCTTTTCGAGAGCCTGTTCAGGCGCGGCGTCGCCCTGGTCGCGACGTCCAACACGCCGCCGTACGCGCTCTACAAGGACGGCCTGAACCGTGCGCTGTTCCTGCCCGCGATCGCGCTGATCGAGAGGAACATGGAGGTGTTCCATCTCGAGGCGCCGAAGGACTACCGGCGCGACAAGGCGGGGACCGCGGCGGTCTATCTCACGCCCGCGGGACTGGCCGCCGACCAGAAGCTCGACAGGATCTTCCGCGATCTCACGGGGCGCGAACGCGGCGAGCCGACGAAGCTCGACGCCGGCAGGCGCAAGATCCCCGTCCCGCAGGCGGCCGACGGCGTCGCCCGCTTCACGTTCGGCGAACTCTGCGCGGTGCCGCTCGGGGCGGCGGACTACCTCAAGATCGCGCGCGCGTTCGACACGATCGTCGTCTCCGACATTCCGGTGATGACGCCGGCGACGCGCAACGAGGCCAAGCGCTTCATCAACCTCATCGACACGCTCTACGACAACGGCGTGTGCCTGGTCGCGTCGGCCGAAGCGCCTCCCGACATGCTGTGGCGCGGGCAGACGGGGGTGGAGGCGCAGGAGTTCAAGCGGACCGCTTCGCGGCTGGTGGAGATGCAGTCCGACGCCTACCTGAACCGGAGCGTCGCCGCGCGCCGAAGGGCCTGCGTCTGAAGCGCGGAATTCCGCGGGTGCAGCTGGATGCAATCGGCTACGGAATCGGCCCGCGGCGACTTGCCTCACCACGGCAATCGCGGTAGTGACCACGCAACCGTTGGACCCGACCTTTACGTAAACGGAAGGCAAGCAAGGCTCATGGCCCGCAACAAGATCGCCCTGATCGGCTCCGGCCAGATCGGCGGCACCCTCGCCCATCTCGCCGGCCTCAAGGAACTTGGCGACATCGTCCTCTTCGACATCGCGGAAGGCATCCCGAACGGCAAGGCGCTCGACATCGCGCAGTCCTCGCCCGTCGAAGGCTTCGACGCGCGCGTCTCGGGCACCCAGGGCTACGAGGCGATCAGCGGCGCCGACGTGGTAATCGTCACCGCGGGCGTTCCGCGCAAGCCGGGCATGAGCCGCGACGACCTGCTGGAGATCAATCTCCGCGTCATGGAGCAGGTCGGATCGGGCATCCGGAAGTACGCGCCGGATGCCTTCGTCATCTGCATCACCAACCCGCTCGACGCGATGGTCTGGGCGCTCCAGAAGTTCTCGGACCTGCCCGCGAACCAGGTCGTCGGGATGGCCGGCGTGCTCGACAGCGCTCGCTTCCGCTATTTCCTGGCCGACGAGCTCGGCGTTTCCGTCGAGGACGTGACGGCCTTCGTGCTCGGCGGGCACGGCGACACGATGGTGCCGCTCACCCGCTATTCGACGGTCGCGGGCATTCCGCTCCCGGATCTGGTGAAGATGGGCTGGCTCGACGGCAAGCGGCTCGACGAGATCGTCCAGCGCACGCGCGACGGCGGCGCCGAGATCGTCGGGCTCCTGAAGACCGGCTCGGCGTTCTACGCGCCGGCGGCGGCCGCCATCTCGATGGCCGAAAGCTATCTGCGGGACAAGAAGCGGGTGCTGCCCTGCGCGGCCTACCTGCAGGGGCAGTACGGGCTCAACGGGATCTATGTGGGCGTGCCGGTCGTGATCGGCGCAGGCGGCGTCGAACGGGTGATCGAGATCGACCTCGACCGGGCCGAGCGCCAGATGTTCGAGAAGTCGGTGCAGTCGGTCGAGAGCCTGATCGAGGCCTGCCGCAAGATCCAGCCGTCGCTGGCCTGACAATTGCCATTGTCATGCCGAAGGGACGGCATAGGTAGGGATCGAGCCGGCCTTCGGGCCGGCTTCTTGTCAAGTTCGAACCCGGAGAGCTTCGGCTTGCCGGCTCGAAGGGGCGCCGGGCCGCGTGAGGGGGAGCGCGCCGGGCATTTGTGGCTCATGACGGGGCCGAGGGAACAGAGGGCGTCCGGAACGAGCCGGGCGGCCGCAGAGCGGGAGCACGGGCCGAAGAGGTCCGGACAGATCTGATGCCACGGCAAGACGCGAACGAAGCCTTTCAAACCTCCTCATTCCTCTATGGCGGCAACGCCTCCTATCTCGAAGACCTCTACGCGCAGTTTCAGCAGAACCCCGCCTCTCTCGACGAGGACTGGCAGGCGTTCTTCACCGGCCTGAAGGACGACCGCGAGCGGGTGATGGCGGAGGCGCGCGGCGCCAGCTGGAGCCGCCCCGACTGGCCCATCCTCGCCAATGGCGAGCTTGTCGCCGCGCTCGACGGGAACTGGACGCCGATCGAGGCCCGCGTCACCGACAAGGTGAAGGCGGCCGCGCAGGTCCGCGGCGTCGAGCTGACGGAACCGGAGGTGCTGCAGGCGACGCGCGATTCCGTCCGTGCGCTCATGATGATCCGCGCCTACCGCATGCGCGGGCACCTGCATGCGAACCTCGACCCGCTCGGGCTGGCGCCGCTGCGCGACCACGAGGAGCTCCATCCCTCCACCTACGGCTTCACCGAAGCCGACTACGAGCGCCGGATCTTCATCGACAACGTGCTCGGGATGCAGTTCGCGACCATCCCGGAAATGCTGTCGATCCTGCGCCGGACCTATTGCTCCACACTCGGCGTGGAGTTCATGCACATCTCCTCGCCGGCCGAGAAGCAGTGGATCCAGGCGCGCATCGAGGGCCCCGCCAAGGAGATCACCTTCCCCCCCCAGGGCAAGCGGGCGATCCTCAACAAGCTCGTCGAGGCGGAAGGCTTCGAGAAGTTCATCGACGTCAAGTACACCGGCACGAAGCGGTTCGGCCTCGACGGCGGCGAGTCGCTCATCCCGGCTCTCGAGCAAATCATCAAGCGCGGCGGTCATCTCGGCGTGAGCGAGATCGTGCTCGGCATGGCCCATCGCGGCCGCCTGAACGTGCTCGCTCAGGTGATGGGCAAGCCGCACCGCGCCATTTTCCACGAGTTCAAGGGCGGTTCCTTCGCGCCGGACGACGTCGAGGGCTCGGGCGACGTCAAGTATCATCTCGGCGCGTCGTCGGACCGCGAGTTCGACGGCAACAGGGTCCACCTGTCGCTGACGGCCAATCCCTCGCACCTCGAGATTGCGGATCCCGTCGTGCTCGGCAAGGCGCGCGCCAAGCAGGACCAGCTCGAGGACAGGAAGCGGGCGCAGGTCCTGCCGCTCCTCATCCACGGCGACGCGGCCTTCGCCGGCCAGGGCGTCGTGGCGGAGTGCTTCGGCCTGTCAGGCCTGCGCGGCCACCGCGCCGGCGGCTCGCTGCACTTCATCATCAACAACCAGATCGGCTTCACCACGAACCCGCGCTTCGCGCGCTCCTCGCCCTATCCGTCGGACGTCGCGAAGATGGTCGAGGCGCCCATCCTGCACGTCAACGGCGACGATCCGGAGGCGGTGGTGTTCGCGGCCAAGATCGCGACGGAGTTCCGCCAGCGCTTCCACAAGCCGGTCGTGGTGGACATGTTCTGCTACCGCCGCTTCGGCCACAACGAGGGCGACGAGCCCTCGTTCACGCAGCCGCTGATGTACAAGGCGATCCGCAACCATCCGACGACGCTCGAAATCTATGCCGACAAGCTGGTCGCCGAGGGCGTCGTGTCGCGCGAGGAGGTCGACGGCGTCCGCGCGGAATGGCGCCAGAGGCTCGAGGAGGAGTTCGAGGCCGGGCAGGCCTACCGCCCGAACAAGGCGGACTGGCTGGACGGGGCGTGGTCCGGGCTGACGACGCCGCAAGCCGGCGACGAGCGGCGCGTCAGCGAGACCGGCGTCGCCGGCGACACGCTGCGCGAGATCGCGAAGCGGCTCGCCCGCACGCCCAAGGACTTCAAGGTCCACCGCACGATCCAGCGCTTCCTCGACAACCGCAAGGCGGTGATCAAGAGCGGCGAGGGGATCGACTGGGCCTTCGGCGAGGCCCTCGCCTTCGGCTCGCTCCTCAAGGAAGGCTACAAGGTCCGCCTGTCGGGTCAGGACGTCGAGCGTGGCACGTTCTCGCAGCGCCACGCGGTGCTCTACGACCAGGAGACGGAGAAGCGCTACACCTCGCTCAACCATCTCGGCGGCGAGCAGGCGAAGTTCGAGGTCATCAATTCCATGCTCTCCGAGGAGGCGGTGCTCGGCTTCGAGTACGGCTATTCGCTCGCGGAGCCCAACTGCCTGACGCTGTGGGAGGCGCAGTTCGGCGACTTCGCCAACGGGGCCCAGGTGGTCATCGACCAGTTCATCTCGTCCGGCGAGCGCAAGTGGCTGCGCATGTCGGGGCTCGTGATGCTGCTGCCGCACGGCTACGAAGGGCAGGGGCCGGAGCACTCGTCGGCGCGCCTGGAGCGCTACCTCCAGATGTGCGCCGAGGACAACATGCAGGTCACCAACTGCACGACGCCGGCGAACTACTTCCACATCCTGCGCCGGCAGATGCACCGCAGCTTCCGCAAGCCGCTCATCCTGATGACGCCGAAATCGCTGCTCCGGCACAAGCGGGCGGTTTCGCGGCTGGAGGACCTCGCCGAGGGCTCGACCTTCCATCGCCTGCTCTTCGACGACGCCGAGGTGCTGCCGAACCAGGAGATCAAGCTCGTCGAGGACGCCAAGGTCAGGCGCATCGTGCTGTGCTCGGGCAAGGTCTATTACGACCTCTACGAGGACCGCGAGAAGCGCGGCGTGGACGACGTCTACCTCCTGCGCGTCGAGCAGCTCTATCCGTTCCCGCTGAAGGCGCTCTGCGAGGTGCTGAGCCGCTTCCCCGAGGCCGAGATCGTCTGGTGCCAGGAGGAGCCGCAGAACATGGGCTCCTGGTTCTTCGTCGAGCCGCGCATCCGCGCCGTTCTCGACATGATCAAGGCGCCGCACCGGGCGCTGCGCTATGCCGGCCGGGCGGCCTCCGCGGCGACGGCGACGGGGCTGATGAGCAAGCACCTGCAGCAGCGCGACCAGTTCCTGGAAGAGGCGCTCGGCTGAGCGCGTCGGGGCGCAGGACAGATTGGAAGGGTGAGATGGCAACGGACATCAAGGTTCCGACGCTCGGCGAATCCGTGACGGAGGC
>JAEZEK010000242.1 GCA_023417735.1 Pseudomonadota bacterium
TCGTGCCGCCCGGCACCGGCATCTGCCACCAGGTCAATCTCGAATACGTCTCGCAGACCGTCTGGACGCGCGACGTCCGGGAGGACGGCCGCACCGTCACCTACGCCTATCCGGATACGCTCGTCGGCACCGATTCCCACACGACGATGGTGAACGGGCTGTCCGTGCTCGGCTGGGGCGTCGGCGGCATCGAGGCCGAGGCCGCGATGCTCGGCCAGCCCATCTCGATGCTCATCCCCGAGGTGATCGGCTTCCGCCTGGTCGGGCGCCTGCCGGAAGGCACGACCGCGACCGACCTCGTCCTCACCGTCGTCCAGATGCTCCGCAAGAAGGGCGTCGTCGGCAAGTTCGTCGAATTCTTCGGCCCGGGCCTCTCGCACCTGACGCTGGAAGACCAGGCGACGATCGGCAACATGGCGCCGGAGTACGGGGCGACCTGCGGCTTCTTCCCGATCGACAACGACACCATCGCCTATCTGAAGGGAACGGGCCGCGACCCGCAGCGCGTGGCGCTGGTCGAGGCGTACGCCAGAGCGCAGGGCATGTGGCGCGCCGACGACACGCCGGACCCGTACTTCACGGACACGCTCGAGCTCGACCTCGCCACAGTCGTGCCGTCTCTCGCCGGGCCGAAGCGGCCACAGGACCGGGTGGCCCTCTCCGACGCGGCACCGGCTTTCACCAAGGCGGTCGCCGACATCCGCGGCGCCGGATCCGGCGCCCTGAAGACGGTGCCGGTCGCGGGCGCGAACTACGACCTGACCGATGGCCACGTGGTGATCGCCGCGATCACCTCCTGCACGAACACGTCCAACCCGAGCGTGCTGATAGGCGCGGGCCTGCTCGCCCGAAACGCGCATGCGAAGGGGCTGACCGTGAAGCCGTGGGTGAAGACGTCGCTCGCGCCGGGGTCCCAGGTCGTGACGGAGTACCTCGAGAAGGCCGGGCTGCAGGACGACCTCGACGCGCTCGGCTTCAACCTCGTCGGCTATGGCTGCACGACCTGCATCGGCAATTCGGGGCCGCTGCCGGAGGCGATTTCCGACGCGATCAACGACAACGACCTGGTGGCTTGCGCGGTGCTGTCCGGCAACCGGAACTTCGAGGGCCGCGTCAACCCGGACGTGCGGGCGAACTACCTCGCGTCGCCCCCGCTCGTCGTCGCCTATGCGATCGCGGGCTCGCTCACGGTCGACCTCACGCGCGATCCGCTCGGCAAGGACCGGGACGGCAACGACGTCTACCTGAAGGACATCTGGCCGTCGTCCGCCGAGATTTCCGCGATCATGCGCCAGGTCATCAGCGAGGACCTCTTCAAGCGGCGCTACGGCGACGTCTTCAAGGGCGACGAGCACTGGCGCTCGATCGCCGTGGAAGGCGGGCTCACCTACAAGTGGTCGGACTCCTCCACCTACGTGCAGAACCCGCCCTATTTCGAGGGCATGAGCGCGACCCCGGAGCCGATCACGGACATCCATGACGCCCGGGTCCTGGCGCTTCTGCTCGACTCCATCACCACCGACCACATCTCGCCGGCCGGCTCGATCAAGCGCGACGGCCCGGCGGGCGACTACCTGATCTCGCACCAGGTCAGGCCGGTCGACTTCAACTCCTACGGCTCGCGTCGTGGCAATCACCAGGTGATGATGCGAGGCACGTTCGCCAACATCCGCATCCGCAACCAGATGCTGTCGGGCGTGGAGGGCGGCCTGACCGTCCACTATCCCTCCGGCGAGCGGATGCCGATCTACGAGGCGGCGATGAAGTACCAGGCGGAGAACGTGCCGCTCGTGATCTTCGCCGGCCGCGAATATGGCACCGGCTCGTCGCGCGACTGGGCGGCGAAGGGCACCCGCCTCCTAGGCGTCCGCGCCGTGGTGGCGCAGTCCTTCGAGCGCATCCACCGCTCGAACCTCGTCGGGATGGGCGTGCTGCCGCTCGTCTTCCAGGAAGGCACCAGCTGGCAGTCGCTCGGCATGAAAGGCGACGAGATCGTCACGATCGAGGGCCTGACCGACGTCAGGCCGCGCCAGATCATGGAGGCGAAGATCGTGTTCGGTGACGGCCGCACTGAGATGGTGCCGCTCACCGCCCGGATCGATACGCTGGACGAGCTCGACTACTTCCGCCACGGCGGGATCCTGCACTACGTGCTCAGGAACCTCGTCAAGGAAGCGGCCTGAGGACAGACAGGCTGTGCCCGCGTCGCGGGCGCAGCCGGCCGGCTGGCCCGGTTTCACCCCTTCGTGACCGGGGCCGGCCGAACGTGACTGGAGCGGTCCGCATGCGGCGACTAGTCAGGATGCGATGATCACGGCAGGTCGTATCCTTCTGGCGCTCGGCCTCCTCGCCACGTCGTTCTCCGCGGCACTGGCGGGGCCGAAGGCCGTGGTCGAGCTCTTCACCAGCGAAGGATGCTCGTCCTGCCCGCCGGCCGACGCGTTCCTGGCGGAGCTGGCGGATCGCGAGGACGTCCTGGCGCTCGCCTACCATGTCGACTATTGGGACTATCTCGGCTGGAAGGACACGCTCGGCCGTCCCGAGAACACCGAGCGCCAGCGCGAATATGCCCGGGTGCGCGGCGACAGCCGGGTGTTCACCCCGCAGATGATCGTGAACGGCTCCCGGTCCTTCGTCGGCAGCCATCGCGGCGAGGTATCCGGCGCAATCGCTGGATCCGAGCTGCCGATCCCGGTGGAGATGCGCAACGCGCCGGATTCCACGATCGAGATCCGGGTCGGGGCGAACCCCACGACCACGCGCCGCCGGACGACGATCCGCTTCATCCTCTACAAGCGCCAGGCGCAGGTCGCCATCCAGCGCGGCGAGAACGCCGGAAAGCTGATCGACTACCGGAACGTTGTGACGAGCATCCGCCCGATCGGCATGTGGAAGGGGCCCGCCGTCACCGTGAGCCTGCCGGCGCGTGAGGTCATGTCGGGCGAGGCCGACGGCTGCGCGGTCATTGTTCAGGAGGATACCGGCAGCGGGCCGGGCGCAATCCTTGGCGCAGCCGAGCTCGACTGGCCGCAGTCCTGACGGTCCGTCCGGCTGCCGAAGGGACGCAGCCGCGCGGTCACTCACCCGACTTGATGCGCGCGATCAGCTCTTCGACGATCGGCAGGATGTTCTCCACCACGCGCGCGATCCCCTCGGCCGTCGGGTGCATCCCGTCCGGCTGATTGAGGATGGCATCCGCCGCCACCCCCTCGAGGAAGAACGGGTAGAGGAGCACGCCTTCCGCTTCCGCGACGTCCGGGTAGATCGCGTCAAATGCCTGCGCGTAGTCGTCGCCGAGATTGCGCGGCGCGAGCATCCCGGCGAGGAGCACGGCCTGCCCGCGCGCCTTGAGCTTGGCCACGATCGCGCCGATGGCGCGGCGGGTCACGGCCGGGTCGACGCCGCGCAGCGCGTCGTTGGCGCCGAGTTCCACGATCACGCCGTCCGCGTCTTCCGGCACCGACCACTCCAGCCGGGCCAGCCCGCCGGACGCCGTATCGCCGGAGACGCCGGCGTTGGCGATCCTGACGTCATGTCCCCGGTCGCGCAGGGCCCGCTCGAGCTGCTCGGGGAAGGCCTCGCCCGGGTCGAGCCCGTAGCCGGCCGTGAGGCTGTCGCCGAGCGCCACCAGCTCGACCGTCTCCGCGGTAGCCGGGGGGGCCGGTATCGAGAACGTGAACAGCAGCGCCGCCAGAATGCCGAAACAACGGGCTTTGACGTTCATCTCCTCGGTCCCATATCGCATCGACCCACCTATATAGGCGCCCCCCACGTGAGTGTATCTGCGATTGAACTGGAGAATGTCGACCTGACGCTGGGCAGCGGCGCGGCGCGCGTGCACGTGCTCCGCGGGGTCAACCTGCAGGTTGCCCCCGGCGAGCGGCTCGGCCTGGTGGGACCGTCGGGGTCGGGGAAGTCGACGCTTCTCCTCGTGATCGCCGGGCTCGAGCGGATCGATTCGGGCCGCGTGAGCGTCGCCGGCTGCGACTACGCCTCGCTCGGCGAGGACGGGCTCGCGGCCTTCCGGGGCGAGAACATCGGCTTCGTGTTCCAGGCGTTCCACCTGATGCAGACCATGACGGCGCTCGAGAACGTAGCCGTCCCGCTCGAGCTCGCGGGGAAAACCGACGCCTTCACCCGCGCCCGCCGCATGCTGGAACGGGTCGGGCTGGGGGAGAGGCTGTCGCATTATCCGGCACAGATGTCGGGCGGCGAACAGCAGCGCGTCGCAATCGCCCGCGCACTCGCCGTCGACCCCGCAATCCTGATCGCCGACGAGCCGACCGGAAATCTCGACACCGCCACCGGTTCGGGGGTCGCCGACCTCATCTTCGAGACCGCGGCGGAGAACGGCACGACGCTCGTCCTCGTCACCCATGACGAGCGCCTCGCCGCGCGCTGCGACCGGACGGTGCACATCACGTCAGGGCAGATGCTCGACGGGGTCCAGCCGGTGCTGCGGCGAACCGCCGGCAGCCACCGGTGAGCGCGGCGGCGCTGCCGGTCACGCTGCGCCTGGCGCTGCGGGAGCTCCGCGGCGGGCTTGCCGGCTTCTACGTCTTCCTCGCCTGCATCGCGCTCGGCGTCGGCGCCATCGCCGGCGTGAACTCCGTCTCGCGCGCCCTCACCGACGGCATCGCCGGCGAGGGGCGGGTGATCCTCGGCGGCGACATCGCCTTCACGCTCACCCAGCGCGAGGCGACCGCGGAGGAACGCGCCTTCTTCCGGGAGCGCGGCGAGGTCGGCGCGATCGCCACCATGCGCTCCATGGTCCGGCGCACCGACGGCGACGGCCAGGCGCTCGTCGAGCTGAAGGCGGTCGACGAAACCTATCCGCATGGCGGGGAACTCGTCGCCGATCCGCCGGGCGACGCGGCGAGCCTGCTCGAACCGCGCGGCGGCATCCACGGCGCGGTCGCCGCACCCGAGCTTCTCGACCAGCTCGGCATCGGCGTCGGCGACCGCATCGCGCTCGGCGGCGGCACGCTGGAGGTGCGCGGCGCGATCGTGAACGAACCCGACCGGCTCTTCACCGGCATCGGCTTCGGGCCGCGGCTCATCGTCTCCATGGAGGCCCTGCGCGAGACCGGGCTCCTGCGCCCCGGCAGCCTCGTCAACTGGCACTACCGCATCGCCCTGCCGGGCGGCGAGAACCCGGCCGTCATCACCCGCACGGCGGAAACCGCCAAGCGCCTCTTTCCGGAAGCCGGATGGGGCATCCGCTCGCGCGAGAACGCCTCGCCGAGCCTCTCGCGCAACATCGAGCGCTTCGCGCAGTTCCTGACGCTCGTCGGCCTGACCGCCCTC
>JAEZEK010000306.1 GCA_023417735.1 Pseudomonadota bacterium
ATGCGCAAGGGTCAGGTGCCGCAGAAGGTGCGGGTGACGCGCTCGTGGGGGGCGGGCGGGTCGGAGTAGTGCGCGAAGGACGGCCGGTCCTCGTAGGGCCGAGCGAGGACGTCGAGGAGCTCCTCGAAGGGGCCGAGATCGCCGCGGTCGACGGCTGCCCGGATGACCGCCTCGACGCGGTGGTTGCGCGGGATGAAGGCCGGGTTCACCGCGCGCATGGCCCGCGCGCGTTCCGGCCCGTCCGCGGCTTCGCGCGCCAGGCGCCCGCGCCAGCGCTCGGCCCAGGAATCGAAGTCGGCGGGCTCGGCGAAGAGGCGGCGCACCTCTTCGTCTCGCTCCGGCTCGGCCGCCGCGTCGCAGAGCCGCCGGAAGGTCAGCGTGAAGTCGGCGCCGTTCTCCGCCATCGCACTCAGGAGATCCTGCGCGAGCGCGAAATCGCCCTCTTCCTCGCCCGCGAGCCCGATCTTCGCGCACAGCCCGGCCCGGTACTCCGCCTCGAAGCGCGGCGCGAAGGCCGCGATCGCGGCCTCGGCCTCTGCGACCGCCTCGTCCGGGTCGGCCGAGATCAGCGGCAGCAGGGTCTCGGCAAAGCGCGCGAGGTTCCACTGCGCGATCCGCGGCTGGTTGCCGAAGGCATAGCGGCCGTTACGGTCGATGGCGCTGAAGACGGCCGCCGGGTCGTAGGCGTCGAGGAAGGCGCAGGGGCCGTAATCGATGGTCTCGCCGGCGACCGACATGTTGTCGGTGTTCATGACGCCGTGGATGAAGCCGACGTGAAGCCAGCGCGCGACGAGCGCGGCCTGCGCGTCAACCACGCGTGCGAGCAGCGCGCCATAGGGGCGGGCGCCTTCCGCCGCCTCGGGATAGTGGCGTTCGAGGACGTGGTCGGCGAGAAGCCGCAACGCCTCGAGATCGCCGCGCGCGGCGAAGAACTGGAACGTGCCGACGCGGACGTGGCTGGACGCGACGCGGGCGAGCACGGCGCCGGGCAGGGCGTCTTCCCGGAACACGTGCTCGCCGGTGGTCACGGCCGCCAGGGCCCGCGTCGTCGGGATCCCGAGCGCGGCCATCGCCTCGCTGACGACGTATTCGCGAAGGACCGGGCCGAGCGCGGCGCGACCGTCGCCGCGCCGCGAGAACGGGGTCGGGCCGGAGCCCTTCAGCTGGATGTCGCGGCGGGTGCCGGCCCGGTCGACGACCTCGCCCAGGAGGATGGCGCGGCCGTCGCCGAGCTGCGGCACGAAACTGCCGAACTGGTGGCCCGCATAGGCGGCGGCGAGCGGCTCCGCCCCGGCCGGGACGTGGTTGCCGGCGAGGAACCGGATGCCCTCGGGCCCGGCGAGCCAGCCCGCGTCGAGGCCGAGCCCGGCCGCGAGCTCCCGGTTCAGCCGGACGAGCTTCGGCGCGGCGACGGGCGTCGGGTCGAGCCGGGCGAAGAAGCGTTCCGGCAGGCGGGCATAGCTGTTGTCGAAGGGAAGCGGGTCGGTCATGCCGGGCGACGTCTTCCTCGTTCGGGGCTTCCTCAGGCGGCGCCGGCGCGCGGCGCCGGCGCGGAAACCGGCAGGGGGGCGACGGTGCCGGGGCGGCCGAGGCCGACGCCGAAATGCCGGAACCCGCACGCCTCAACCTCGGCGGACTTGTAGATGTTCCTGAGATCGAAGAAGGCGGTGCCCTGCATCAGCCGCCTGAGGCGCGTGAGGTCGAGCGCCCGGTAGGCGTCCCATTCGGTGATGATGACGAGCGCGTCGGACCCTTCCGCGGCATGGTAGGGGCCGTCGCACCATTCGACGCCGTCGATCAGCTTCGCGGCCTCCGCCATGCCTTCCGGGTCGTGCGCGCGGATGCGTGCGCCGGCGGCCGCGAGCGCCGGCAGGATGGCGAGCGAGGGGGCGTCGCGCATGTCGTCGGTGTTCGGCTTGAAGGTGACGCCGAGCACGGCGATCGCCTTGCCGGCGACGGAGCCGCCGAGGGCTCCGACGATGCGCTCGGCCATCGCCTTCTTGCGCGTCTCGTTCACCTCCACGACGGTCTCCACGATCCGGGTCGGGGCGCCGGCGGCGCGGGCGGTATGGACGAGCGCGAGCGTGTCCTTCGGGAAGCAGGAGCCGCCGTAGCCCGGGCCGGCGTGGAGGAACTTCGGCCCGATGCGGCGGTCGAGCCCGATCCCGCGGGCCACTTCCTGGACGTTCGCGCCGACCGCCTCGCAGAGATCCGCGATCTCGTTGATGAAGGTGATCTTGGTGGCGAGGAACGCGTTCGCGGCGTACTTGATGAGCTCGGCCGTCTCGAGCCCGGTGAAGAGGATTGGCGTCTCGTTCAGCGACAAGGGCCGGTAGAGCTTCCGCATCACGTCGCGGGCGCGGTCGCTTTCGGCGCCGACGACGACGCGGTCCGGCCGCTTGAAATCGCCGATCGCGGATCCCTCGCGGAGGAATTCCGGGTTGGACGCGACCTCGACCATCGCATCCGGCCGCGCGGCCCTGATCCGGCGCAGCACTTCCCGGTTCGTCCCGATCGGGACGGTCGACTTGCAGACGACCACGCAGGGGCCGGAAAGCGCGCGCGCGATCTCGTCGGCCGCGCCGTAGACATAGGTGAGGTCGGCGAAGCCGTCGCCGCGGCGGGCCGGCGTTCCGACCGCAATGAAGACCGCCTCGCTGCGCGGCATCGCCGCGGCGAGACTGGTGGTGAAGGAGAGCCGACCCTCCTCGCGGTTGCGGGCGACGAGCTCGTCCAGCCCCGGCTCGTAGATGGGGATCTCGCCGCGCTCCAGCCCCTTCACCCGCTCCTCGTTGGTGTCCACGATGACGACCTCGTGGCCGAAGTCGGAGAAGCAGGCGCCGGATACGAGGCCGACATATCCCGCCCCAATCATCGTGATTCTCATCGTGATTGCCCTGCTTGCGAGTGCCGGCTCGAGGCGCGAGCCGGAAGGGAAGGGGTGCGGGCCGGGGCGGCGTCACCCACCACGGCACGAGACGACGGCGTTCCGGGCCCGGCGCGGCAAGCCGCGTCCGCATTCCGGCGGCGCAAGCCGCGGGTATTGCGGAAGGGTCCGTCCGCCGACAGGGGCGAAATGCGCGTCATCCGGTCGCGGCTCCATCCCGGCGCCCGGCCCGCAGGGCCGATGCCGGCTCGAGCCACGATATGGCGCAGGCCGCCGGACTGTCCAATGCGCGCCGGGAGGGCGCGGCGCGGGCCCTCAGGTGCCCGCGAGCCTGCCCTCCGCCTCGAGGAAGGCGACGATCCGGTCGGCCAGGAGCTCCGGCGTCTCGTCGACGGTGCTGAGGTGGACCTCCGGTGCCTCCGGCGCCTCATAGGGCGAATCGATGCCGGTGAAGTTCTTGATCTCCCCGGCGTCGGCTCGCGCGTAGAGGCCCTTCGGATCGCGCTCCCGGCAGATCTCGATCGGGGTATCGACGAAGATCTCGACGAACTCGCCCTCGGGCAGCAGCCGCCGCGCCATGTCGCGCTCCGACTGGAACGGCGAGATGAACGAGACGAGGACGATGAGGCCGGCATCGGCCATCAGCCGGGCGATCTCGGCGACGCGGCGGATGTTCTCCACCCGGTCGGCATCGGTGAAGCCGAGATCGCGGTTGATGCCGTGGCGGATGTTGTCGCCGTCGAGCATGTAGGTGTGGCGGCCGCGGGCGTAGAGCTTGCGGTCGACGATGTTGGCGACCGTCGACTTGCCGGAGCCGGACAGGCCGGTGAACCAGAGGACGGTCGGCTTCTGGTGCTTGAGCCTGCCGCGGGCGACCTTGTCGACCTCCAGCGCCTGCCAGTGGATGTTCGACGCACGGCGCAGCGAGTGCGCGATCATCCCGGCCGCGACCGTCGCGTTGGTGAAGCGGTCGATCAGGATGAAGGCGCCGGTCTCGCGGTTCTCCGCGTAGGGGTCGATGGCGATCGGCTCGCCGAGCGCGAGGTTCGCGAAGCCGACCTCGTTCATCTCGAGCACCTTCGCGGCGTTCTGCTCGAGCGAGTTCACGTCCAGCCGGTGCTTGAGGTCGGTGACCTGGGCCGCGACCACCTTGCCGCCGTTCTTCAGGAGATACTGGCGGCCGGGGAGCAGATGCTGCTCGTCCATCCAGATGAGGTGGGCGGCGAACTGGTCGGTGACCTCCGGCCGGGCATCCTTGGCGACGAGCACGTCGCCGCGGCTGACGTCCACCTCGTCGGCGAGCGTCAGCATGATCGACTGGCCGGCGACGGCGTGATCCCGTTCCTCCGCCCCGATCATGATGCGGGCGATGCGGCTCTCCCGGCCGGACCTGGCGACGACCACGGGATCCCCGACCGAGGCCCGTCCGCTGCCGACCAGGCCGGAAAAGCCGCGGAACGTGCGGTCGGGCCGGCAGACCCACTGGACCGGCATCCTGAACGGCTCGGATTCCGCACGCGCCCCGATCTCCACCGTCTCCAGGTGCTCGAGCAGCACGGGGCCGCGGTACCAGGGCGTTCCGGCACTCCTCAGCGTCACGTTGTCGCCGCCCCGCGCGGACATCGGGATCGCCGTGATCCTGCGGAATTCCAGCTGGTTCGCGAACGTTTCGAACTCGGCGACGATGTCGTTGAACGTGGCCTCGTCGAAGCCGACGAGGTCCATCTTGTTCACGGCGAGGACGACGTCGCGGATGCCGAGCAGGGAGACGATCAAGGCATGCCGGCGGGTCTGGGTGAGCAGGCCCTTGGTCGCGTCGACGAGCAGGATGGCGAGGTCGGCGGTCGAGGCGCCCGTCGCCATGTTGCGCGTGTATTGATCGGGGCCGGGCGTGTCGGCGACGATGAACCGCCGCCGCGGGGTTGCGAAGAAGCGGTACGCCACGTCGATGGTGATGCCCTGCTCGCGTTCGGCCTCGAGGCCGTCGACGAGGAGGGCGAAGTCGATGTCGTCTCCGGCGGTGCCGTGCTTGAGCGAGTCGCGCTCGAGCTCGGCGACCTGATCCTCCATGAGGAGGTGCGAGTCGTAGAGGAGCCGCCCGATGAGGGTGGACTTGCCGTCGTCGACGCTGCCGCAGGTCAGGAAGCGGAGCGTGTCGGCGGAGGCGGCCGCGGTGACGGCCTCCAGCGAGAAGGTGCCGATGTTCATCAGAAGTAGCCCTCGCGCTTCTTCTTTTCCATGGATGCCGAGGACTCCCGGTCGATCAGGCGTCCGCCGCGCTCGGAGGTCCGCGCAGCGATCATTTCGGCGACGATCGCCTCGAGTGTCGTGGCGTTAGATTCGATGGCGCCGGTCAGCGGGTAGCAGCCGAGCGTCCTGAACCGGACCATGCGCATGCGCGGCTCTTCGCCCGGATTGAGCCGCATGCGCTCGTCGTCCACCATGATGATCTGGTCGGAGCGTTCCACGACCGGCCGTTCGGCGGCGAAGTAGAGCGGCACGATCGGGATGTTCTCGCGCAGGATGTAGGCCCAGATGTCGAGCTCGGTCCAGTTGGAGAGCGGGAACACGCGCATCGACTCGCCGTCATGCACGCGCGTGTTGTAGAGGTGCCAGAGTTCCGGCCGCTGGTTCTTCGGGTCCCAGGCGTGGCTGGCGCTGCGGAAGGACAGGATGCGCTCCTTCGCGCGGCTCTTCTCCTCGTCGCGCCGGGCGCCCCCGAAGGCCGCATCGAAGCCGTGCATCTCGAGCGCCTGCTTGAGCCCCTCGGTCTTCATCACCCGGGTGTAGTTCGCGCCGTGGTCGAACGGGTTGAGGCCGGCGGCGAGGCCATCCGGGTTCGAATGGACGATCAGCCGCATCCCCGCCTCGGCCGCCATCCGGTCGCGGAAACGGATCATCTCCCGGAACTTCCAGGTCGTGTCGATGTGCATCAGCGGGAAGGGCGGCGGCGCCGGATGGAAGGCCTTCATGGCCAGGTGCAGCATCACCGAGGAATCCTTGCCGATCGAATACAGCATGACCGGATTGCGGCACTCGGCCGCCACATCGCGGATGATGTGGATGCTCTCCGCCTCGAGGCGCTGCAGATGGGAAAGGCGATCAGACATTGACGCACCGCAACATGAATAGGGCGTAGGTCCTTACCGGAACCGGCAGTGTAGCTCAAGCGGACCGTTTCCGGGTACCGGCCGATCTGCGGCGGTTCGCGCGCAGTCGGCATCCGGGCGAAGCGACGCGGAAAGGACCGTTTCCGAACGTCCTGCGTCCGTTGCGCCCCGGATGTGGAGGATTCTTGACCAGGGCCGGACTTCGTCAGCGGCGGAGGGATCCGCCCGCCCGCGGCGCATCGGCATTCCTTCAATTCTTGCGGCGCGTGTTGTACGGTGAGCCGGTTGCGGCGATCCGATCAGGTGCGCTCAATCGCGGCGGGGGCCCGGGGGAGGCGGATGGACTCAGGCCTTTGCGTCGGCCATGCGTGACGACACGGGTTCGGGGGGGCGGCGACTGCGGCCGGCTTCGTCATTGACTTCATTGGCACGGGCGGGCAGACGGAGGCGCCGCGCGGGCTGGCTCCGTGTGCGTGCGGAGCCGGTCGGATCGGACGTCCTGGACGCCCTGTCGACGGGTCGGGCCGCTGGACGGCGTCGTGGAGAGGCTGGAGCACTCCCTCTGCCACCGGCCGGGCGTGCGCCTTTCACGGCCGGTTGAGAGTCATCAAGGAGACGGGATCAGTTGGTCCGGACCCACGACGACATCGGGAACGCCTTCAAGCCGGCAGCACGGGACAGCGCCGATCCCGATGCGGGGGAGCGAGGGGCGGCCTCGGACGACGGGCTTTCCGTGGCGCGCCTCGATCTCGCAGCCCGGAACATGGTGAAGCAGCTGAGGCGGCTCGGCCCGCGGACCATGCTGGCGCAGCCGATCGTGCAGCAGATGCTGCTCTCGCTCCTGGTGCTCATGCTGCCGATGCTGGAGCGGCGGCCGTTCCGGCGGGCATGGGTCCAGGTGCAGCGGTTCTGGCTTCGCGGGACGCCCCTGTTCGACCCGGTCTTCTACCGCCACCAGTACCGGGACATCGCGCAGTCGGGCATGTCGCCGCTCCTGCACTTCATCCGCTACGGCCACAAGGAAGGCCGGTCGCCGCATCTGGTGTTCAACACGCAGCACTACCGCAACCAGATCGCAAGCCCGCTGGAGCGCGAACTCAATCCGCTCATCCACTACCTTCTCGCCGGCGGCCGTCACCGGTTCAGCCCCAGCCCCTGGTTCGAGCCGGAAACCTATCTCGAGCACAACCACGACGTCCGGCGCGCGGGCGTCGACCCTTTCCTGCATTTCTGCCGCTACGGCATGGGCGAGAACCGGAAGGCCAGCCGCTGGTTCGATCCGCGCGCCTATCTCGAGCAGCTTCCGGCGGTCGCCGGCAGCGGCATCTCCGCGCTCGAGCACTTCCTGCGTGCCCATGGCGGCGACGGGCCGGACGTGGACAGGCTCGACGCGCTCTGGGATCCGCCCGCCATTCCGGGCGGCAGTGAGACCGATTACGGGGCCCTGCTGGCGGCGCTCGCGCCGCGCGACGACCGGGCAGACGCGATCCTGGTCGACGTCGTCGTGCCCGCTCATCGGGGCTTCCAGGAGACGCTCTCCACGATCTACCACGTGCTCGCCTCGGAGAACGCGACCCCGTTCCGGCTGACGGTGATCGACGACGCCTCGCCGGAGCCGGGGCTTTCCGAGGCGCTGCAAGGCCTCGCCGAACGGGGCCTTTTCGATCTCCTGCGCAACGAGACGAGCCGCGGCTTCTGCGCGAGCATCAACAGGGGCTTCTCGCTCAGCGCCGACCGCGACGTCCTGATCCTCAACGCGGACACGGAAGTGTACGGGGACTGGCTGGACCGGCTGCGGCGTGCCGCCTATTCGGATGCGCGCGTCGCGACCGCGACGCCGATGACGAACAACGGCACGATCGCCAGCTATCCGCGCTTCTGCAGCGACAATTCGGTTCCGCTCGAGCTTTCGTATCCCGCGCTCGACCGCATCTTCGCCGAGGTCAACGGCGGCGAGACGGTCGTGGTCCCGACGGCCGTCGGGTTCTGCACCTATATCCGCCGCGACGCGCTCGACCAGATCGGGCTCTTCGATGCCGAGACGTTCGGCCGCGGCTATGGCGAGGAGAACGACTTCTGCCTGCGGGCGCAGGCGAAGGGATGGCGCGACGTGATCGCCTGCGACGTCTTCGTCCGCCATATCGGCGGGACCTCGTTCCGCGGCGAGCGGCAGGCCAGGGTCGAGCGCGCCCTGAAGATCCTCGACCGGCGCTATCCGCACTACCGCCCGGCGGTGCACGACTTCATCGGGCGCGATCCGCTGCGGCCCTTCCGGACGCGCGTCGATCATGCCCGGCTCCTGCGGCTGTGCGGCGACAAGAACGCGATCCTCGTCACGCATACGCGCGGCGGCGGAACCGAGCAGAACGTCCAGAACCACGCGAGGGCGCTCGCCCGGGAGGGCAAGTCCGTCTTCCACCTCCGCGCCGCTCCGGGATCGCGCACGGAGGTCAGGCTCTACCATTCCGAGGCGCAGAACTTCCCGAACGCCGGGCCCTTCTTCCTCGGAGACCGGACCGGAGCGTTCTCGCAGATGTTCCGCGAGCTGCGCATCGGGGAGGCGCACGTCCATCATCTGATGGACTTCACCGCGGACGCCGCCGACCGCTTCAGCGAACTCTTCGCTGGCCTCGGCATCCCGTACACCTTCATGGCCCACGATTACGCCGCCGTCTGCCCCCGCATCAACCTCGTCGGCGGAGACCAGGTCTATTGCGGCGAGCCGGGGCTCAAGGGGTGCAATGCCTGCCTCAGGCGGAACGGCAGCGAACATGCCGTAAGGAGCATCGGCGCCTGGCGCGGCTCGCACCGCCGCTTCCTCCAGAACGCGGCCGAAATCAACGTGCCGAACGAGGACGTGCGCGAGCGGCTCCTCAGATACTTTCCGGACCTATCGATCACGGTGCAGCCGCACGACGATGTCCGTCCCGCGCCGGTGCGGCGCCGGGCGGCCTCCCAGCGCCCGATGCGGATCGGCGTCATCGGCGCGATCAGCCGGATCAAGGGATACGACGCGATCCGGCACAGCGCCGCCTATGCTCGCCAGCGCAGGCTGCCCCTGCAGTTCGTCGTCGTGGGCTACACGATGAACGACAGGCACATGCAGAAGCTCGGCGTGGAAGTGACCGGCATGTACCACAACAAGGCGGTGCACGACCTCATCGAGCAGATGGAGATCGACCTGATCTGGCTGCCGTCGCTGTGGCCGGAAACCTATTCGTACACGCTCTCCATCGCGCTCTCCACCGGCCTGCCGGTCGCCGCCTTCGACATCGGCGCGATCGCGCGCCGGCTCCGCAAGGCCGGGACGGGCATGATCCTGCCCCTTTCGAAATGGGACGACCCGGCTTTCGTCTGCAGCCAGTTCCTGTCGGTGCGCGCGGATGCCCAGGACGTGAAACCGTCTGCAGAGGCCTTCACTTGATCCTGCGGTCTACGTTCCTCGCAGGCGAGTCCCCCAAGACGTTCTTCAGGGATATCGCGCAGTCGCTGCACGAGAAGGAGATCAAGAAGCACTTCGGATCCCGGACGGAGTTCCGGCGCGGCGACCCGGTCGTCGAGGCGCCAGTCTGCTTCATGCTGTTCACGAACCGCTCCGGCTCGAACTATCTCGCGGAGTTGCTGAAGGCGACCCGGTCGTTCTCGGGTTTCGGCGAATCGACCAACTC
>JAEZEK010000315.1 GCA_023417735.1 Pseudomonadota bacterium
TCGCGCAGGAGCCGTTCGGCGGCGGACCGCTCGGCGGTCGCGGCGGCAAGAGCTGCCGATGCGGCGGTCAACGCCTGCTGCGCGCGCGCGGCATCAGCGAACAAGGCCTCCGCCCGCCGGCGAGCCGCTTCCACGGCCGACGCCTCGCCGTCGCAATCCCGCCGCAGGCGCTCGTCCTCGGCCTCGAGCGCCACGATCTGCCCTCTCGCCTCCTGCGCGATCTCCTGCTCGCGCCGAAGGTCCGCCCGGGTCTGGGCCACCCTGTCGGAGAGCTCGCGGCGGCGCGCCGACATCCGCTCGGCTTCGCGCTCGATCTCGGCGGCACCAGTCCTGAGCCGTTCGAGGGCGGCGGACGCGGCGGCCGTCTCGTTCCGCAGCCGCGGCAGGCAATCGCCGGCGACCGCCTCGTCCCGCGCCGCCTGACCCTGCACCGTCATGGCCTCGGCCAGCGTGGCAAGCGCACTGCCGTGGGCGCGCTCCGCTTCGGCGAGGCGCTCCACCGCGGCATGCCAGCGGACGAGGGACAGGGCCGCCTCGGCCTTGCGGATCTCGCCCGAGAGATTGCGGTAGCGTGACGCCTGCCGCGCCTGGCGCCGGAGGGAATCCAGCTGCGCCGCAATCTCGGCGGTCACGTCGTCGAGCCGGGCGAGGTTCTGCTCCGCCTGCCCGAGCTTCAGCTCCGCCTCGTGCCGGCGCGCGTGCAGCCCGCCGATGCCGGCGGCGTCCTCCAGGATGCCGCGACGCTGGACGGGCTTTGCCGCGATCAGTTCGCTGACCTGCCCCTGCCGAACGAGCGCGGCGGAGCGCGATCCGGTCGCCGCGTCGGCGAACAGGAGCTGGACGTCCCGGGCCCGCGCCTCGCGGCCGTTGACGCGATAGACGGAGCCGAGGTCGCGCTCGATGCGGCGCGCGACCTCGATCTGCTCGCCGCCCGGAACGCCGGTCGGGAGCGGCCTGCCCGCCGGCGTCGTGACCGACAGCCTGACCTCCGCCCAGCTGCGCGCCGGCCGGGCTTTCGTGCCGGCGAAGATGACGTCTTCCATGCCGCCGCCGCGCAGCGCCTTGTGCGAGCTCTCGCCCATCACGAAGCGGAGCGCCTCGACGAGGTTGGACTTGCCGCACCCGTTCGGCCCGATCACGCCGGTCAGGCCGGCCTCGATCGGCACGTCGACCGGCTCGACGAAGGACTTGAAGCCCGTGATCCGGAGGCGCGTGAACTTCATGCCCGGGCCAGACCGAGCCCGGGGCGGGGCGCTTCCTCAGAGGAGCGGTTCGATCTCCTTGTCCAACTCCTCAAGCGACAGCGCTCCGGACATCTTCTTGCCGTTGATGAAGAAGGTCGGGGTGGCTTCGACGCGGAACTGGTTCGCCGCCCGCTCCTTCTCGGCATTCAGGCCTTCGAACATGGCCTGATTCGAGAGGCAGGCGTCAAAGCTTTCCTTCGAGAAGCCGAACTGCCTGGCGATGTCGAGGATCGCGTCGTAGGGCTGCTGCGAGCGGCCCCAGTTCTGCTGCTGGTCGAAATAGACGTCGACCACGTTGAAATACTGGTCGGCCGGGGCGCAGCGGGCGAGCATCGCGATGCCGAAGGCGGCGGCATCGAGCGGGAACTCGCGGAAGATGTAGCGGACCTTGCCGGTATCGACGTACTTCTCCTTGAAGGCGTCGAGCGTGTTGTTGTGGAAGCTCGCACAGTGCGGGCAGGTCATGGAGGCGTATTCCACGACCGTCACAGGCGCAGCCGGGTCGCCCAGCACCTTGTCGCCGAGCGGTGGCGCGGCATGGAGGAGGTTCGTGTCGACCGCCTCCTGCGCGAGCGCGAGGCCGGGCACGGCCATGACGAGACCGACCGCTGCGGCGCCGAGCACGAATGATCTCCGATCGAGCAGCATCTGGATTCCCTTGAGACTGGTTTTCAATGTTGTCGCCGTCTCGCCCTGAATAGGGCCTGAATTGCGGCATGCAATGCCGGGCCGTGCGTTCGATGGCGAGACCGGCGGCGCGACGGGTCACGATCGCGCGAGTACGGCCTTGCCGAGTTCGATGAGCGACGTTCGCAGGCCTTCGTCGGCATGGTCGAGCCGGCGCTCCAGCCCGTCCATCTTTGCCGGGTCGGGGGCACTGGCCGGCGGGGCGGAGCGTCGTGGCGGCCCCACCGGATGCTGGACGATCTTGATCGCGCCGACAGCGGAATGGCCGAAATAGCCGTTCACCCGCTGCCGCACCGGCTCCAGTTCATAGGAGAGCTGGAGCGCGACGGAGGGGTCGCAGCGTACGACGAGCGTCGCGGCCCGGCCGTCACGCGGCCACCGGATGCGCTCGGGAATGGTCAGCGCCGCATAGGTCTCGCCCACGATCTCCGGCCACCAGGCCACGATCTCCATCCGCGCGAGCCCACGCTTGCGCAGCACCGGATCGAGCGTCCCGGCGACGAGATCGCCGACCGGCTTTGCCGACGTCCAGCCCGGCTGCGACATCTGCGGCCACTCCTTCCCGGCTTGCGCGCCGCCGATCCGGCTGCACACTGGGGCGATGTTCCGAGCATTAGACGAAGGCGGCCCCGCCGGAAAGGAGGAGGCCGAGCCGGCGATCGGCGCGGCCTCTCTGCTCGCCTGGTACGACCGCCACGCCCGCCGCCTGCCCTGGCGCACCGGGCCGGCGGAGAGGCGCCGCGGCCTGCGGCCCGACCCCTATGGCGTCTGGCTTTCCGAGATCATGCTGCAGCAGACGACGGTCGCTGCGGTCGGCCCATATTTCCACAGGTTTCTCGCGCGCTGGCCGACCGTCGCGGCTCTGGCCGCCGCCGCCGAGACCGACGTGATGGCGGCCTGGGCGGGACTCGGCTACTACTCGCGCGCCCGCAACCTCGTTGCGGCGGCCCGCGCGGTCGCGGCCGCCGGTCGCTTTCCGGAGACCGCCGCCGGGCTCGCCGCCCTGCCGGGGATCGGCGCCTACACGTCGGCGGCGATCGCCTCGATCGCATTCGGAGAGCGCGTCCCCGTGGTGGACGGAAACGTCGAGCGCGTGATCGCGCGCGCCTTTGCGGTCGCCACGCCGCTTCCCCGCGCCAAGGCGGAGATCCGCGATCGGCTCGCGCCGCTCGTGCCGGCCGACCGTCCGGGCGAATTCGCCGAGGCGCTGATGGATCTCGGCGCGACCATCTGCACGCCCAAGCGTCCGGCCTGCGCGCTCTGTCCCTGGCGCGAGGGCTGCCGGGCGTTCGCCGCCGGCGCGCAGTCGGCGTTTCCGGTCAAGGCGCGGAAGGCGCCGCGGCCCATCCGGCACGGCACCGCCTTCGTCGCCGTGCGGGGCGACGGCGCGATCCTCCTCCGGCGCCGCCCCCCGAAGGGCCTCCTCGGCGGAATGGCGGAAGTGCCCGGCGGGCCCTGGGGCGAGGCCCCGCACGCGGCGCCCGAACCGCCGCTCGAAGCGGCGTGGCGGATCGCAGACCGCTCGGTCACGCATATCTTCACGCATTTCGAGCTCCGCCTCACGATCATGCAGGCGGACCTGCCGGAGCATTCCGCGCCACCGGCGGGCTGCTGGTGGAGCGGCCGCCACGAGGTCGGCGGCGAGGCTCTTCCCACCGTGATGCGGAAGGCGATCGCCGCGGCCCGCCCGGACGCGTTCTTCCATCCGAGAGAGCCATGACCTCCATCCGGCACATCGTGTTCGACATCGGCAACGTGCTTCTGCCCTGGCACCGCGACCGGCCGTTCCGCGCGCTCATCCCCGATCCGGAGGAGCGTGCGCGCTTCCTGCGCGAAATCTGCAGCATGGAATGGCACCTGACGCTCGACGCGGGCGAGCCGCTCGACGCGGCGATCGCGACGCTTTCCGAGCGGCATCCGGAACAGGCCGAGCTGATCCGCGCCTACCGCACAGGGTGGCTCGACATGTTCGAGGGGGCGGACGAGCCGGTCGTGGCGATCCTCTCCGAACTGGTCGCGCGCGGCTACGACGTGACGGCGCTCACCAACTTCAACCAGGATCTCTATGCCCTCACGGTGCCCGCCTTCCCGTTCCTCGGCTGGTTTCGCGGCGTGACCGTCTCCGGCGCGGTGCGGCTCACGAAGCCGGACCCGGCGATCTATGCCCGGCACGCGGAGAGCTTCGCGCTCGCGCCTGCCGCGACACTCTTCTTCGACGATTCGCCGCCGAACGTGGCGGCGGCGCGGGAAGGCGGCTGGCATGCGGAGCTGTTCACGGATGCGGGCCGGATGGCGAAGGATCTCGCCCGCTACGGGATTCCGCTCCCGCATGAGGAGAGTAGCGCAGATTTGACCGCCGGCTCGGGGGCCTCCCAGGCGTTTCCGTGAGTCGAGCTGCCGGCCTGGCGTATGATCTCTCCCGCGCTCGCAGCCGGGAGGAGACGTCATGTCGGCTTTCAATGTGGTGCGCTTCCGCGTGAAGCCGGGGCGGGAAGAGGAGTTCCTGGAGGCCCACCGCAGGATCCGGGAGGAGCCGGAGGGATTCCGCCGCGGCACTGTCGTGCAGACGGGCGAACACGCCTATTGCTTCATCGGGGAGTGGGACGGGTTCGAGGACATCGCCGCGGCGCGGACCTGGATGATCGGCATTCTCGACACCTTCCGCGATACGCTGGAGGATCTCGGGAGCGGGCTCGGCGTCACCGACCCCGTTTCGGGAACGGCCGTCGTGGACATCGTCGGCACCGCCGAGCGCAGGGTCGCCTGACGCTCGCCCGGGGACGGCGCGCTCTCAAGCAGGGACGGCGCGCCTGAGTTCCTCGCGCAAGGCATCGATCGGCTCCAGCCGGCCGGCCCGGGCATGGTGCCAGAAGGTCCAGCCGTTGCAGGCTTCCAGCCCCTGCACGGCTGCGCCGACCCGGTGGATCGAACCCTCATGCGTGCGGCCGCCGGCACGGCACAGCAACGAGCCGTCGGCGCGCACCGTGGCGGCGAAGCGCCGGCGGCTGTCGGTCAGCGTCGCGCCTGCAGCGAGGAGCCCGGTCTCCAGCAGATTCCCGAACGGGATGCGAGGCGCGGCGCGCTTGCCCTCGACCACCTTGAGATCGGCGCCCGCGGCCGGCTCGACCATCGCGATCCTGCGCTCGGCGGCGGCGATGTAGTCCGGGTCGCGCTCCACGCCGACGAAATGGCGCCCGAGGCGCTTGGCCACCGCCCCGGTGGTTCCCGTGCCGAAGAAGGGATCGAGGACGACCTGCCCGGGCCGGGTGGTGGAAAGGAGCACCCGGTAGAGCAGCGCCTCCGGCTTCTGGGTGGGATGGACCTTGCGCCCCGAGCCGTCCTTCAGCCGCTCCTCGCCGGTGCAGATCGGAATGACCCAGTCGGAACGCATCTGGAGGTCCTCGTTGAAGGCCTTCAGCGCGTCGTAGTTGAACGTGTAGCCTTTCGCATCCTGCGAGCGGGACGCCCAGATCAGCGTCTCGTGGGCGTTCTGGAAGCGGCGCCCGCGGAAGTTCGGCATCGGGTTGGTCTTCCGCCAGACCACGTCATTGAGGATCCAGAAGCCGAGGTCCTGC
>JAEZEK010000358.1 GCA_023417735.1 Pseudomonadota bacterium
AGCTGATCAGGGAGGCAAAGGCCTCCGGCGGGTCGGAGCTCGCGAATTACCAGCTCTTCGTGGTCGGTCTCTGCGAGGCGCTCGGCCTCGCCCGCCCGGAAATGGCGGCGGAAGAAAACCAGTTCAACGATTACGTCTTCGAGCGGCGCGTCGACTTCAAGCATGCCGACGGGTCCCGGACGGCCGGGCGGATCGACTGCTACAAGCGCGGTTGCTTCATCCTCGAGGCGAAGCAGTCGGGCAAGCGCGACGCCCGGCGCCTCGATGCCGACCAGCTCGCGCTGCTCCCGGAGGATGCGGCGCAGCGCAAGCCCGGGCAGGCGCGGCGCGGCACGCGCGGCTGGGACCAGGTGATGATCGCCGCGCGGCGGCAGGCGGAGGATTACGCCCGCGCCCTCCCCGTGGAGCACGGATATCCGCCGTTCCTCGTCGTGGTCGACGTCGGCCACGTCGTCGAGGTCTATGCGGATTTCTCCGGCCAGGGGAAGAACTACGCCCATTTCCCGGATCGCCAGAGCTACCGTATCGGCATGGACGACCTGCGCGATCCCGCGGTTCAGGCGCGTCTGAAGGCAATCTGGAGCGATCCGCTCTCCCTCGACCCCGCGCGCAGGTCCGCCGAGGTGACGCGCGACATCGCCGCCCGGCTGGCTAGGATCGCGCGGCGCCTGGAGAAGAAGCACGACCCGAAGGAGGTGGCGGAGTTCCTGATGCGCTGCCTCTTCACCATGTTCGCGGAGGACGTCAAGCTCCTGCCGAAGGGCGGGTTCCGCGACCTCCTCGGCCGCATGCGCGAGACGCCGGCGCATTTCGTCCCGGCGCTGGAGCATTTCTGGGGTGTCATGGACCAGGGCGGCTACTCGCCCGAGCTCAACGCCACGCTCAGGAAGTTCAATGGCTCCCTCTTCAAGACCCGCAAGGCGCTGCCGCTCGATGGCGAGGACATCCACGAGCTGCACGTCGCGGCCTCGAAGGACTGGTCGGACGTAGAGCCGGCGATCTTCGGCACGCTGCTGGAGCGGGCGCTGGATGCCCGCGAGCGCTCCAAGCTCGGCGCGCACTACACCCCCCGCGCCTATGTCGAGCGGCTGGTGATCCCGACCATCATCGAGCCGCTGAAGGACGATTGGGAGGACGTGAAGGGCCGCGTGAAGGAGCTGCACGATGCGGGGAACGACGCCGAGGCGCTCGCGCTCGTGAAGGACTTTCACCACACGCTCTGCACCACGCGCGTCCTCGATCCGGCCTGCGGCACCGGCAACTTCCTCTACGTCTCCCTCGAGCTGATGAAGCGGCTGGAAGGCGAGGTGATGGAGGCGATGGACGATCTCGGCGAGGACGCGCCGCGCTTCCTGATGCAGGGCGAGACGGTCGATCCGCACCAGTTCTACGGGCTGGAGCTGAACCCGCGCGCCGTGCCGATCGCCGAGCTCGTGTTGTGGATCGGCTATCTCAAGTGGCAGCTCAAGACCGCCGGCCTCGCGTCGGTGGTCGATCCCGTGCTGCACGCTTACGGCACCATCCGCCAGCAGGACGCGATCCTCAGCTACGATCGCCGGGAACTCGTCCGCGACGAGCGGGGGCGGCCGGTGACGCGCTGGGACGGCGTCACCACGAAGCCGCATCCCGTCACCGGCGAGGCGGTGCCAGACCCCGCCGCTACTGTCGAGGTGTACCGCTACGTCAATCCGCGCCCGGCGGATTGGCCAGCGGCGGAGTTCATCGTCGGCAACCCGCCCTTCATCGGCGGCAAGGACATGCGGGCGGAGCTCGGCGACGGCTATGCCGAGGCGTGCTGGAAGGTGCGGCCGCATTTGCCGGGCGGGGCCGACTTCGTGATGCACTTCTGGGACGAGGCGGCGATGCGGCTCCTGCGGAAGGGCGCGAAGGGCAGGCTGAACCCGCAGCGCCGTTTCGGCTTCATCACGACGAATTCCATCACCCAGACCTTCTCCCGCCGCGTCATCGAACGGCACATGGAGGCGAAGGAGCCGCTCTCGCTCGTCTTCGCCGTGCCGGATCACCCCTGGATGAAGGCCAGCGACAAGGCGGCCGTCCGCATCGCAATGACGGTGGCGGAGAAGGGCGAGCACGAGGGCGTGCTGGCGGAGGTCGTGTCGGAGGAAGGGCTGAACACGGACACCCCAGTGGTGGGGCTGGAGAAGCGAAGCGGCAAGATCCGAGCGGATTTGACGGTGGGGGCTGACTTGACCGCCGCCTCAATGCTTAAAGCCAACTCCGAACTTGCGTTCCGCGGCGTTTGTGTCGGAGGAGCAGGCTTCATCCTGTTAGAACAGAATGCGGCAGCTCGGCTTGCCAATAGCTCCCCCTCACTTGTTCGGGAAATACGGAATGGGCGCGACTATGCGCGCCGACCGGTAGCTAGATGGGCCATTGACGCCTATGGCCTGACGGAATCCGAACTGCGGGAGGCACATCCCGCTGTGTATCAGCACCTACGCAATACGACCTTTGAAGAGAGGCAGCAGAGTCAGCGAGAGGCCTACAGAAATTACTGGTGGGTTTTCATGGAGCCGCGCGCCGAGTTTAGGGGCGCCGTTCAGGATATCGACCGCTACATTGTTACTCCGATGACTGCAAGGCACAGGTATTTTGTGACAGTTTCGAAGGAAACCATATCGGATCAAGGTCTCATCTGCATCTGTGTAGAGCTGGCAACTTGCCTCCCCGTCTGTTCCTCCCGCCTCCATATTGCATGGGCGCTCGCACGCGGAGGGTTCCTCGGGGTCGGCAACGACCCACGGTACAACAACTCGGCAATCTTCGACCCCTTCCCCTTCCCGCTGTGCTGCGCGCCCGAGGCCCGTGCCGCCGATCCGCGGCTGCAGGCGCAGGCGGACCGGCTGCGCGAGCTCGGCGAGCGGCTCGACGCGTTCCGCAAGGAGCGGCTGGCGGAGCACGGCTTCCTCACCATGACCGGCATGTACAACGTGCTCGAACGCCTGCGTGAGCTGGAGAACGGATGCGAGGTCCCTCCGCTTTCCGACAAGGAAAGGGCGATCCACGAGGCGGGGCTGGTCTCCGTCCTCAAGGAAATCCACGACGACATCGACCGTGCCGTGTTCGAGGCCTATGGCTGGTCCGATCTCGCCGAACGCCTCGTCGGTCGCCCCGGCGCGACCATGCCCTCGCCGCACAAGTCGGCCGACCAGGAGGAGGCGGAGGAGGAGCTCCTCGTCCGCCTCGTCGAGCTCAACCGCGAGCGCGCCGCGGAGGAGAAGCGCGGGATCGTGCGCTGGCTCAGGCCCGACTATCAGAAGCCGCGCCTGCAGAAGAAGCTGCCGCAGCGCGAGGAGCAGATCGAGGCCGAGATCGAGATGATCGAGCTGCCGGAGAAGCCGAAATGGCCATCCGACGGGCTGCAGCAGATCCGCCTCGTCCGCGACCTCCTCGCCCGCGCGCAATCGCCCGTCCATCCCGAGGCGATCGCCGCCGCCTTCGACGGCCGCAATTCGGCGAAGCGCAAGGAAAGGGTCGGCGAGGTGCTGGAGACGCTCGTCGCGACCGGCGCGGCGCGGACGGGGCAGGATCGGGGCGCGACGCTCTATTTCGTGCCGCGCTGACCTCGCTCTATGATCCGCCGAACCGGCACGGCAGCGGATCGGGCATGACGGACGTCCCTCGCACGAGAGCCTTGCCCCGCC
>JAEZEK010000434.1 GCA_023417735.1 Pseudomonadota bacterium
TCGACATGAAGAGGTTGTTGAAGACCTCGAGCATGACCGGGTCGGCCTCGGTGCCGATCGCGCTTGTGCGGGCGCGCGGGGACGTGCGCCTGAGCACGACGTGGTCCTTGGCCGTCACCTCCGCCGACCAGCCGGGCTCGACCACGATCGTCTGGTGCGGCTCCATGACGAGCGCCGGCCCGGCGATCCGGTGCCCCGGGGAGAGGCGGTCGCGCGGATAGATGCCGGCCTCGCGCCATTCGCCCTCGCAGAAGAAGCGCGTGGTCGCCGCCGGCGCGGCCGGGCCGCCGGCGAGGGGGCGGTCGGGCTCGTCGATGTCGGCGCCGCCGCCGACGCCCTCAACCTCGACGGCTTCCGCGACGAGCGGCTTGTCCTCGTAGACGAAGCCGAAGCGGGCGCGGTGCTCGGCCTCGAAGGCCTCGCGCACGGCTTGCGTCCCGCCGAAGGGCACCGGCAGCGCCATGTCGGTGCCGGCGTAGCGGACATGGATGCGGGCGAGGATCGCGACCTCCTGCGGGCCGAGGCCCTGGCCCTCGAGCTCGGCGCGGACTTCCGCCTCCAGTTCCGCCTGGAGCGCCGCGAGCGCCTGCTCCGAACCCGCCTGGAGCGGGAGCACGGCCGCGCGGCTGCGGTTGGCGCGGATGTCGGCTAGGCCCATGCCGTAGGCCGAGAGCACGCCGGAGAGCGGGTGGACGTGGACGGTCTCCATGCCGAGCCGGTCGGCGATCATGGCCGCGTGCTGGCCGCCGGCGCCGCCGAAGCAGGCGAGCGCGTAGCGCGTGACGTCGTAGCCGCGCGCGACCGAGATCTTCTTGATGGCGTTCGCCATGTTCTCGACGGCCACCTCCAGGAAGCCGGCGGCGACCGCCTCGGCGGGCATGCCCGTCTCCGCGGCGAGCGCGGCGAACCTCGCGCGGACGACCGCGTCGTCGAGCCGCTCGTCCTGGTTCGGCCCGAAGATCGCGGGGAAATGCGCCGGCAGGAGCTTGCCGACCATGACGTTCGCGTCGGTGACGGTGAGCGGGCCGCCGCGGCGGTAGCAGGCCGGGCCGGGATCGGCGCCGGCCGAATCCGGGCCGACGCCGAAGCGACCGGATTCGTAATGCAGGATCGAACCGCCGCCGGCGGCGACCGTGTGGATCCGCATCATCGGCGCGCGCATCCGCACGCCCGCGACCTCGGTCTCGAACGCGCGCTCGAGCTCGCCGTCGAAATGCGACACGTCGGTCGAGGTGCCGCCCATGTCGAAGCCGATCACGCGCGAAAAGCCGGCCATCCGCGCCGTCTCGGTCGCGCCGACAACGCCGCCGGCAGGGCCGGAGAGGATGGCATCCTTGCCCTTGAAGAGATGGGCGGCGGTCAGCCCGCCGGATGACATCATGAACATCAGGCGGGGCGACGAGCCTTCGCTCTGGTCGCCCGGGGATGCTGTCGTGCCGACCGCGTCCGGGGCGCGTGCGGACATGCCGAGGTCGGAGGCGACCTCCTCGACGTAGCGGGACAGGATCGGGGTCAGATAGGCGTCGACCACGGTGGTGTCGCCGCGCCCGACGAGCTTCACGAGCGGCGAGACCTCGTGGCTGACGGAGACCTGCTCGAAGTCCATGGCCCGGGCGAGTGCGGCCGCCTCCGCCTCGTGCGCCGGATACGCCCAGGCATGCATGAACACGATCGCGAGCGAGCGGAAGCCGTCATCCTTCAGCGCCTCGAGCGTGCTGCGAACCTCCGCGGGATCGAGCGTCCGTTCCACCGTCCCGTCGGCGCGGACCCGCTCGGCCACCTCGTCGACGCGCGCATAGAGGAGTTCCGGCAGCACGATCTTCTTGGCAAAGATGTCGGGCCGGGCCTGGTAGCCGATGCGCAGCGCGTCGCGGAAGCCGCGCGTGACGAGGAGGGCGGTGCGCTCGCCCTTGCGCTCCAGCAGCGCGTTGGTGGCGACCGTTGTCCCCATCTTCACCGCACCGATGCGGCCGGGCGGGATGGGGGCGCCGCGTGCGATCCCGAGGAAGCGGCGGATCGCCTCGACGGCCGCGTCGCGGTAGGCCTCGGGGTTCTCCGAGAGGAGCTTCATGGCGGAAATCCGGCCGTCCGGATCGCGCGCCACCACGTCCGTGAAGGTGCCGCCCCGGTCGATCCAGAAATCCCAACGCCCGTCCGTCATCGCAGTCTCCTTGCCTGGAGGAAGGGATAGTCGCGGCCGCTGGCCTTGTCTCCTCCCGCGCCAGCGCGGCAGGTGCTTTGCCGGAACAACAGAAGCCGCCCCGAATTGTCCGGTGAGACCCACGTGCACGGGAACGGGACATGAAGGCATTTCTCATTGCGGCCGGAACGGCAGCGCTGCTGCTCGCCGGCTGCGACGACGCCAATCAGCGGAGCGGGGCGGCGAACGCCCCAGCCGCGCAGGACGGCGCCGCATCGACGACGACCACCGACGCCGCCCCGAGGAGTGCGGAGCCGGCAGGGTCCGACGCCACGGATCGCGCCGGCCAGGCGCTGCGCGAGGCGGGGGAGGCCGCGCGGCAGGCCGCGATCAAGGCCGGGGAGGCCGGCAACGCGGCCTTCGAGGCCCTGCAGGAGCAGGCGCCGGAGATCAAGCAGCGGGCGAATGAGGCGGTGGAGCAGGCCAAGGACGCGGCCTCGCGCGCGGCCGCGCAGCTGAAGGGCGCTGCCGATTCGATCACCGGCGAGCGGTCGGACGCGCCCCCGCTCGATGCCGAAGGCGACAGCGAGCGCGACCTCAACGAGACGCCGGAGAGGCAGGAGGCGCCGGGTCCGCAGTAGCGTGGCCGTGCGCAGGCGGCCGAATCCGCCCGGCTCCCGAGGCGACTCACGGGGCCGGGGGCTACACGCTGCTCCAGTCCACGCAGCCGGCAGGCGCGCCCGCACCGCTGACCAGCATTGCGCCCTGCCGGTAGAGCGACCACCGCCTTTCCGGATCCAGGTCGAGGACGACCACCCCCATCGCGGAATCGGCCCAGACGAGGCGCGCGCCCGCGCCTGCGACTGCCGCCATCACCTCCGCGGCTTCCATGCCGGGGCGGAAGACCACTGTGGTGAACGGCTGGTCCGGCGGCGGCTGCAGCGCCCACGTTCCCGCCGCCGCCGTGAGCGCGGCCAGAGCGAGGACCGCGACGGCCGACGGACGTGGCGATCCGAGCCTGCTGCGATGGCTGCGCAGCAGAGTCAGGCCGACCAGGAGCGGGACGAGCCCGAAGCCGACGAGCCAGATCAGGTCCCATACCAGCGGGCTGTCGCTGTCGAGCTTGATGCGGTGGATGCCGAGCACCCAGTGGGAGAGGACGCCGTCGACGACGTGCCACACGCCGAACCCGACGAGCAGGGCGCCCGCGAGGTTGCGGCCCCATTCGACACCGGACCGCCTGTGGGCCCGCCACAGCCCCCACAGGCCGAGGACTGCGATGCCGTACATGAGCGCGTGGAAATAGCCGTCCCACAGCACCTGGAACCTCAGGTCGCCCGCCCAGGAGACGAGGCTCAGCAGGTGGTGCCACTGCAGGATCTGGTGGAGCAGGATACCGTCGAAGAAGCCGCCGAGCGCGAAACCCAGGACGGCGCCCCAGAGGACGACAGGTGATTTCGTCATGGCTGACCTCCGCTAGGCGGAAGCGCGCAATGGCGATCCGGTTCCATCGAGGGAACCGGGGATGAGGCCTGGTCAGCTGCCGAACGGACTTCGGGCGCGCGGCCCGGAGGCTCAGGCGACCGTACGCTCCTCCAACCCGCGCCAGAGCGCCTCGATGCGCGGGAATGCCTCGGTGCCGTGCGCCTTCCGCTTCGCCTCCGTCACGTCGCCCCAGGCCACGACGGCGCGCTGGTAGGCCGGGCGAGCCTCGATCCGCCGGTACCATTCCTCCAGGTTCGACAGATCGGACCAGAGCGGCGCCATCATGAAGGATTCGAGGCGCCGGACGTAGACGACGAGGGCCATGTCAGCGAGCGAGTAGCTGTCGCCGGCGAGCCAGCGGTTCTCCGCCAGGAAGGCGTCCATTTCCCCGAAGAGCTTCCGGAACGCGGTCACCGCGCCAGGCAGGAGCGGGGAGTCGAGGCCGCGTTCGATGTTCAGCTGGTCGTTGGTCTTGCGGACCTCGTCCTTCATCGAGGCGTAGTATTTGCCGATCTTCTCCTCGCCCTTCTCGCGATAGATGTGCCGGTTGACGATGCAGACGCCGAGGACGCGGCTCGCGACATGGATGCCCTCGTCGATCCGGCGCATCCAGAGCCGCATGCGGGCGCGGTCCTCCGGAGCGTCCGGGCGGAACGGCCTGTCGGGAAACACGTCCTCCAGATATTCGAGGATGACGAGGGATTCCGGGATGGCCTTGCCGTCGCGGATGATGACCGGGACGAGGCCCTTGGGATTGAGCCGGTGATACTCGTCGGGCAGCGCCTCGACGTCGCCGCGCGCCGTGTCGACGACGATGCTCTCCCACGGGATCTCCTTCTCCTCGAGGGCGAGGCGGACGCGTTGCGCCGCGGTCGAGCGGTCGTAGTGATAAAGGGTCAGCACGCGCGGTCTCCTCCCCGGGACCCGGCTCCGGCCGCCGGCGTCCTCGTCATTGCTCCCACGGCATCCTCGGTCCGACCGGGATGATGCCGTGCGGATTGATGTGGAGGTGGGACCGGAAATAGTGGTGGCGGATGTGGTCGAGCCGGATCGTCTCGCGGACGCCGGGAACCTCGACAAGCCGCATCATGTGCCGCTGCAGGTTCGGGTATTCCGCGTAGAGCCGGCGGCTGCACTTGAAGTGGACGACGTAGACCGGGTCGAAGCGCAGGGCCGTCGGGAGCAGCCGCCAGTCGCTTTCCGTGATGCAGTCGCCGACCAGGAACTCCGACCGGCCGAGCCGCGCCTCCAGCGCGTCGAGGGCGCCGAACAGCCGCTCCGCCGCCGCGTCGTAGGCTTCCTGCGATTTCGCGAAGCCGCAGCGGTAGACGCCGTTGTTCACGGCGTAGACGATCTCGTTCACCTGCTCGATCTCGTCCGCGAGCGCGGCGGGGCAGTAGTCGCACGGCCGGCCGCCGAGCGCCTCGGAATTCAGCCCCAGCATCCGGATGATCTCGGACGATTCGTTGTTCACGATCGTCCCGGCGGCGGCGTCCCAGAGCACGGGCACGGAGACGCGGCCGCTATAGGCGGGATCGACCCTGGCGTAGAGCTCGTGGAGATAGCCTGCGCCGTGCAGCCGGTCGCCCGTCGATCCCGGGAAATGCGAGAACTCCCAGCCTTC
The DNA here is from genome assembly GCA_023417735.1 of Pseudomonadota bacterium. Classification (GTDB taxonomy): domain Bacteria; phylum Pseudomonadota; class Alphaproteobacteria; order Rhizobiales; family Afifellaceae; genus Propylenella. Next base: position 5,250 of record JAEZEK010000434.1, read on the forward strand.
GACGATGTTGACCGGGTGGACGACGGAAACGCCGATCGAGCTCTCGAGGCCGAGCAGGCTGCGGTAGAGCAGCGTCCGGTGCGCCCAGGGGCAGGCATAGGAAACGTAGAGG
>JAEZEK010000453.1 GCA_023417735.1 Pseudomonadota bacterium
CGCGATCGCCGTCGACGTCGAGGTGGACGGCCGGCTCTCGCTCGCCGAGGCGCATGCGGTCGCCGACCGGCTCGAGGACGCCATCCAGGCCGAGTTCGGCGAGGGCACCGAGATCGAGACCCATATCGAGCCGCTCGCCCCCGAGGTGCACGAGGCCGAGCCCGGCTCGGAAGCGCTGCGGGCCGCGTTCGAGGCCGCGCTGCACGAGGCGGCCGACCCGATCGGGGGCGTGTCGGAGATCCACAACGTTCGCCTGCGCCGGGCCCACGACGGCTACGTGGTGGTCGCGCATTGCCGGCTTGACCCGGACTGGACGGTGGCCGAGGTGCACCGCCGCGTCGACGATCTCGAGCGGACGGTGCGCGAACGCAGGCCGGAGATCGCGCGGATCATCATCCATGCCGAGCCGCGCGGCGGGCCGGCCGCGTCCGACGCCTGAGGCCCGGGCCGGGACCTCAGGCCGACAGCGCGCCCTTCAGGAACGCGACGGTGCGGGACCAGGCGAGGTCGGCGGCGGCCTGATCGTAGCGCGCGGCGGAGGTGTCGTTGTTGAAGGCGTGGTTGACGCCTTCGTAGACGTGGATCTCGTGCTCGACGCCGGCCGCCTTCAGCGCCTCCTCGTATTCGGGAATGCCGGCATTGATGCGCTCGTCGAGGCCGGCATAGTGGAGCAGCATGCGCGCCTTGATCCGGCCCGCCTCCGAGGGATCCGGCGTGCGGCCGTAATAGGCGACGCCGGCGTCGAGCGCGTCGGAATGGATGGCGGTCTGGTTGACCATCGCCCCGCCCCAGCAGAATCCGACCGCGCCGACCCGTCCGTTCGAGCGGTCGTGGCTCGCGAGGAACGCGACGGTCGCGACCGAATTGGCGACGGTCTGCGGCTGATCGAGGGCGGAGATCATCTCGCGCCCCCTGTTCTCGTCCTCGGGCGTGCCGCCGGCCGGCGCAAGGAAGTCGGGGGCGAGCGCGAGAAAGCCCTCGAGCGCGAGACGGCGCGCGACGTCCCTGATGTGCCCGTTGAGGCCGCGGTTCTCGTGGATGACGACGACGGCGGGAAGGTCGCCCCGGGCGTCCGCCGGGGCGACGAGATAGCCGCTCATGGTGACGCCGTCGGCGCCCGGCCAGGTGATCGTCTCGCCCGATACGCGGGCGTCGTCCTCCGCGACGACGGCCGCGCGCGCCTGGTTCGCCTCCAGCAGCGGGACGATCGCGTAGGCGGCCGCGGAGCCGCCGGCGATTGCCGCCAGCTTCTCGATGAAGCCGCGCCGGTTGAGTGTCAGGTGCGTGTATTCGTCGTAGAGGCGGATCATCTCCTGCGAGATCTTCGGCTTCTCGTTCAACGCTTTCCTCCCGGCTGGACGGCTTGATTGCACGGAAGGATGGCCGCCTGCCCGTCGCGCCGCAAATCACGCCACGGACACGGATCAGTGAAGGCAGGAGCGCCGCGGGCGTTCGGCGATGTCCTGCACCACCGTCCGCGGCACGCGCATGAGCTTGAGGTTCTGCTCCGTCATCGCCTCCGCATAGGCGACGACCGGGTGGATGGCGGCCTCATGGCCGTCCGGGTCGATCAGCTGCCGCATCGCGTAGGCCAGGCAGTCGACGTCCGCGTTCTGGCTGGCGGACAGCATGGCGAGCACGAAGCACTCGTCGCGGCAGATCTGCGGGCAAGCGCCGGGAAAGCAGCGCACCGGGCACTGCGCGTGGTCGCGCACCATGCTGACGAAGGTCGCGAGCCGCTCCACGAGCGCGCGCGCGGCCGGCACGCCGAGCGAGCCGGCATGGAGGTTCCAGACCTCCTCCCAATGGCGCAGGTCGCCCGAGCCATAGCCCGCCATCCAGCCTCGGAAGCCCATCAGGACGAGCCGTTCCGGCACCCGGTCGAACAGCGCGACGGGGCGCTCGGAGAATTGCGATCCCGCCATCGCTCAGACCGCTCCCGGACGGCGGGACCCAAGGGGAGCCCGCCCGGACCTCCGGGTCGACGGGATTCTCTGCAGCCGCGCCGCAGGTTCGCAACAGGCCATCGCATGCCTCCAAGGAAAGGGTTCAAGGCCCTGACATCAAAGGGGCGACGGCCAGGGGCCGCCGCGATCGCGAAGTGTCCCCGAGCGCGAGCTCAAGTCAACAATATGTTCTAGATTAGTTCTAAACTGGCCGCGGCTTCGCCGCGCCGCCTTAGCCGGGCCTGCGCCTGAAGAGGGTGTTGTAAAAGTCGAAGGCGGCCATCAGCACGCCGATCGCGCAAACCGCGACGAGCGGCAGCAGCGGCACCTTCCACACCAGGACGCCGAGGAACGCGCACAAGCCGAGGATGCCGACCACGGCGAAGACCCGGTCCATCATGACGAAGCTCCCATTGCAACGCCCTCACCGGCTTCCTGCGAGAGCCGCTCGACGAGCCAGTTCGCGGTGCGCAGCAGGCGCCCGTCATGGCCGCGGCGGCCGACGAGCTGGACGCCCACGGGCATTCCGTTCGGCCCTACGAGAAGCGGCAGGGTGACCGCGGGCACCCCGCAATAGGTCCAGATCGTACAGAATGCGGGGCTGCCCGTCGATTGCAGCCCGAGCGGCGCTTCTCCGGGCGCCGCGGGCGTGACGATCGCATCGAAGCGTTCGAAGACCTGCTCGAGGAGCGCGTTCAGCAACTCGATCCGGTCGATCGCCTCGGCATAGTCGGTGGCCAGCACCGTGCGGCCCTCCTCGATCATCCCGCGCAGGCGCTCGCTGATGCGATCCCAGCCGCGCTCGGTGTAGCGGGCGTAGTTGCGGGCAATGTCGGCGAGCATGAGCGCGCCGTGGAGGCGATGCGCCTCCGCGAAGGGCGCGGCGAGGTCGATCTCCGCGACGTCGTCGCCGAGCTCGGCGCAGAGCTCCGCGAAGGCCTCCGCCGTCCCCGGCTCCGCCTGGTCCCAGACCGGGCTTTTCACGAAGGCCAGCGACGGCCGGACCGGTGGCCTGCTGGCTGCGAGCTGTGTGAGCGCCGGCGGGGCCGCGAGCCTGGTCGCGCGGTCGCGCGCATCGTGACCCGCGATGGCGTCGCAGATCAGCGCGGCATCGGCGACGGAG
>JAEZEK010000454.1 GCA_023417735.1 Pseudomonadota bacterium
GGGCGGCGGTGGCCGCCCGGGCGGACCGCCTCGGCCCGGCGGGAAGGGCGCGCCGCCGCCGAACCTGAACTTCACGGACATCACGAAGGAATAGTGCGGGCGCCGGCGACACCGCCGCTCATCCGGAACAGAGTGCCGGCCCGACGGCCCGGCACGAAAGCCGAACCCGCCGCCCCCCTGCAGGCCAGCCGCCAGGAGCCCACGGCCCATGCCAAAGCGCCGGTATATCCATATCGGATACCCGAAATGTGCCTCGACCTCGATCCAGATCACGTTCTTTCCGGATCATCCCGAGCTCTATCACCTCGGCAACGGCTGGAACAAGAACAACAACCGCTACATAGACGACGCGGTGACCAACGTCGCTGAAGTCGATCTCCGCTACAAGCGCGAGTTCATCTACGACTCCCAGCAGGCGAAGGCGGCGTTCGAGCCGCATTTCGAAGCGGCCGAGGCGGACGAGAAGACCAAGGCGGTCGGACTTTCTTCCGAATTCCTGTCCTTCACGCTCGGCAATGAGGTCGACGTCGTGACCAAGGCGAAACGCCTCCACGAAATCTTTGGCGACGACACCTGCGTCGTCTTCGTGTTCCGGGAGCAGCTCAGCCTGCTGAAGTCGCTCTACACCGAGATGGTGAAGGGCGGGTACCCGGGCACGTTCCGGAAGTTCCTCGAGTACACCTATCTCTTCCAGGACCGGAACTGGTGCCGCGAGTTCTGTTTCGACAAGGTCTTCGATCTCTATGCGGGCCTGTTCGGACGCGAGAACGTGTGCGCCGTACCGTTCGAGCTGCTCAAGGCCGACGAGAAGGCCTTCGTCGCGCGCCTGTGCGACGGCATCGGGGTGAGCCGGGTCGAGCTGCAGATGCGCGAGCTCAACAAGCAGGGGCCGTCGCTCGGCGTCTACGAACTGATGCGCCGGTTCAACGAGAAGTTCCCGCACGAGTTCGGCGGCGCATTCTACGAGCCGTTCAGCTGCATGCGGATGCGGACCTATTTCCAGAACGAACTCGGCGTCGCGGTTCCGCACGAAAGGGCTGCGGACGACTTCATCCGCATGCCGCTCTCCAAGGGCGCGCAGCAGCTCCAGCAGCACAATCCTGCGCCCGATATCGACCTCAATTTCCCGCCAGCCTTGGTCGAGCGGCTGACGGCGATCTATGCGCCGTCCAATGCCCGCCTGGCGGAGCAGACAGGGGTCGATCTTGCGGGATACGGGTACAGGCTGCCCTAGCACGGGAACGGTAACGGCGGCGGCGCGTGTCGCGCTCGCGTGCCTTGCCATCCTTCTCCTCGCGCAGCCGGCGGCGGCTGCCGCAGCCGAGGACTTCGTCCTCGATGCGGCCGGACGCGTCTGCCGCGGCGGCGTGGCAGCCCCGCCCGCGGAGGGCGCCGCCCTGGAGAGCGAAGACCGTTTCCGGCTCCGGGACGAGATGGGCTGGATGCGCCTCTGGCGTTTCCCGGGCGGGTCTCTCAAGGTGACCGGCATCCGGCGCGGGCCAGGCGCCGGCGCCATGTTCTTCGTGGACTATCACGAAGGTGCGGCCGGCGCGGAGCGGCCCCTGATGCGTGCCGTCGTCGATCAGTCGTGCCGGGTGCTGGGCGGCCGCAAGATTGTCTACGCAGACAGCGACGGCGCGGCGACGGCGGAAGCCGTGCAGCCCCTCGACGCAGCGATGCGGCCTCAGGGCCAGCCGGCACCGCTCAATCCGCCGGTGCCGGACGGAACCGGCGGCCGCGATTGCACCCGGGTGGCGCTCCTCGACAACGGGGTCAACTATCTCGAGCCCGAGATCGAGGCGCGGCTGGCCCGGGACCCGGACGGTCGCCTGGTCGGCTACGATTTCTGGGACGACGACGACCGGCCGTTCGATTTCGGCGTCCCGCCCGGATCGAAGGATCCGCGCGTTTCCGCCTTTTCGCCCCGGCGTCACGGCTCCATGGTGGCGAGCGTCTTCATCCGCGACGCGCCCCGGCAGGTCTGCATCGTGCCTTACCGGTACTTCCCGCAGGACCCGGAGCGGAAGATCGGGGCGATCGTCGAGCGCGCTGCCGCGGACGGCGTGCGGGTCGTGAGCATCTCGTCGGGTCGGTCGCGGCCCTGGCCGGACTTCGAGGAGGCGATGCGGCGCCATCCGGACATGCTGTTCGTGATCGCCGCCGGCAACGAGGGCGCCGACCTCCGCAACACGCCGAACTATCCCGCCAGCTACGACGTGCCGAACGCCGTGGTGGTGGCCGCCGCCGATGAGACCCACGGCCTCTGGGCCAGGAGCAATCACGGCGCGGGCGTGGTCCATGTCGCCGTCCGCGCGACCGACCTGCCGGGCCGGCGGTTCGACGGCTCGCCGGCGGAACTCACCGGCACGAGCTTCGCTTCGCCGCGCATCGCCGCGGTGGCGGGGGCGATCGCGGCACGGGATTCCGCCCTCTCAGGGGCGGAACTGCGGGCCGAGATTCTTGCGCTCGCGCGCGGCACGGGCGTCGTCGCCTCCGAGATTCCCGTCCTCACCGACGAGGCGATCGCTGCGGCGGTTCGCTGACGAGGCGGATGCAACCGGTTCTCAGCTCTCGCGGAAGCTCTTCTGCGCGGACTTGAGGATCGGGTCGATCAGGTAGTCGACGAACGTCCGCTCCCTGGTGACGATCAGGGCCTGAACGCTCATGCCCGGAACCATGCGGATCCGCGGCCCGAGATCGTCGAGCTCCGACGGCGGCACCTTGATCTTCACGAGATAGTACGATTCCCCCGTGGCGCTGTCGACGAGGCTCGACGCCGAAACCGTTTCCACCGTGCCCTCGATGAGCGGCATTTCCCGGGTGGGGTAGGCGAGGAGCTGGAGGCGGGCGGTCTGCCCGGCATGGACCGCGTCGATGTCGTTCGGCTGCACGCGCGCGTCGATGATGAGCTCGTCTTCCGCCGGCACGATATCCATGACCGTGGCGCCGGGCTCTATCACGCCGCCGATCGTGTGGAGGCGGAGATTGAGGATCGTCCCCTCGACGGGCGAGCGGACGACGGTGCGCTCGAGCGTGTCGCGGCTCGCCGCAATCTTCTCCGCCACCGACTGGATCTGGCCGCGAACGCTCACCAGTTCGGAGATCACCTCGTCGAGCCGCGTCGCCTTCGCCTGGGCGATCTGCAGCGTGGTCGTCTTGACCAGTTCCGTTCGGGTCGTGATCTGGCTTTCCAGCGAAGCCTTCTTCTCCTCGCGTTCGGCGAGCGACTGCTGGACGTCGAGCACCCTGGAGATCTTCTCCAGGCCGCGGCTGCGCAGGTCGTCGACGAGGTCGATTTCCTGCTTGATGAGCGTGAGCGCGCGGCCGATCGCCTCGACCTGGATGTTCAGCCCGCGGACCTCGGCCTCGTATTGGCGAACGGTCTGGTCCATGATCGCGAGGTTGCTTTCGAGCGTCGCCTTGCGCGTGGCGAACTGGCGCTCCTCCGCCTCGACGATCTCGGCCACGGCGGCGACCGTTTCCGCCTCGCGGCGCAGCTCGGCCGGGAACTCGGGGCGGGCGTCGTCCTCGCCGTGAAGGTAGCGCCATTCCGCGTCGAGGCGCGCCCGCCGCGCGATGAGGCTGCGGTGCTCGACGAGCTGCTGCTCGAGCGCGGAGCGGGCCTTGGTGTCATCGAGCACGACGAGCACGTCGCCGACGGCGACGACCGAGCCGTCGCGCACCTCGATGCTGCGGACGATGCCGCCTTCCAGGTGCTGGATGGACTTGCTGTTCGTGTCGGGACTGACGACGCCGCCCGCCACCGCCGCGCCCGAGAGCGGCGCCGTCAGGGCCCAGGTCCCGAAGCCGCCGAAGAAGCCGGCTATGGCGAGCGCGCCGATCGCGACGGGCGTGCGCAGCATGCCGCCGAGGCGAGGCCGCCCGGCGCCGGCGGACTGGCCGATGGATCTGGTCATGTTCATTTCCTCAGCCATTGCCGCTCGGCCCGCTCACCGCCTGGAGCGCGATGCGGCGCTGGGGTCCGCCGCCGCGCTCGATCCGGCCCTGGCCGTTGTCGCGCAGCCGCTCCATCACCGCCTTCGGCTCGCCATAGGCCTCGATCATGCCGTCGCGCAGCAGCAGGAGGCGGTCGCAGATTTCCAGCAGCGTCGGCCGCTGCGAGACGAGCACGATGGTGCTGCCCTGCTCGCGCAGCTGGGCGAGGTTTTCGATGAGGGCGGCCTCCGAGCTGCGGTCCAGGAATGTGGCGGGCTCGTCGAGCACGATGAGCCGGGGGCGGCCGTAGAGCGCGCGCGCGAGCGCGATGCGCTGGCGCTCGCTCCGCGACAGGATGAGCGTGTCGTTGTCGACGATCGTCTCGTAGCGGTCGGGCAGCTCGATGATGGCCGAATCGATGTTCGCCATGCGCGCGGCCTCGACCACCGCGCTGTTGCGCCCCTCGCGGGGGGCGGGCTCGAGGCGGGCGATGTTGTCGGCGATGCTGGCATGGAAGAGCATCGGGTCCTGCGGCAGGTAGCCGATGTGGCGGCCGATGTCCCCGGAGAGCTGGCGGTGCAGGTCGGCATTGTCGAGGCGGACGCTTCCGCCGGTCGGCGCGACCACGCCGACGAGCATCCGCAGCAGCGTACTCTTGCCGGAGGAGGACGGCCCGAGCACGCCCAGCATCTCGCCGGGCCGGACCTCGAAGCTGAGCGGCCGGAGCACCGGCCGGCCGCGCCCCTGCGGCATGAAGAGCGCCTGCTGCAGGACGAGATGCCCCTCCGGCCGCGGCGCCTCGTAGGGGATGTCGGCGCGGGCGTCGACGGCGGCAAGCTGCTGCTGGATGCGGCCGCGGGCCTGCCAGGTGTTGACCATGCCCCGCCAGGCCGAGATCGCCTGGTCGACGGGGGAGAGGGCGAGCGAGAGCAGGATGGCGCCGGCGATCATGACGCCGGACGTGACCTCGCCCTCGAGCACGAGATAGGCGCCGGTCGCGTAGGTCAGGACCTGGGCGAGCTGGCGGATGAAGCGGGTCAGGCCGGTGATCGACGCATTGCGCTCGTTGACGCGCTCGTCATCGTCGCGGGCCGACCGGCGGATGGTGTCGAGCCGCGCCAGGAAGGCGTCGAGGAGGCCCATCGCGTGGATGATCGCCGCATTGTGGCTGCCGCGCTCGACCTCCTGGAACAGGCGGTTGGATTGCGCCTGCGCCGCCATCTGGCGGTTGCGGATCAGGATGTCGTTGATGCCCGCGAGCAGCAGGAGAAGGATCGCTGCCGCCACCGTCAGGAGCCCGAGCCAGGTGTGGAGCAGGAAGATGACCAGGATGAAGATGGGCGTCCACGGCGCGTCGAGCAGGGTGGCCAAGCCCTGAGAGGAGATGAACTGCCTGACCATGCTGAGGTCGCGGACCGCCTGGCTGCCCATCGAGCGGCCGACGAGCTGGCCGTCGAGGCTGGCGGTCAGCACGGGGCGGAACAGGCGCTCCTCGAGCCACTGGCCGATCCGGTTCTGAATCACCTTCTGCACCGCGAGCAGCGTCGAGGCCACGACGAGCGCGAGCGCGGCGATCAGCGTCAGGTAGAGGAGTGTGTCCTCGCTGCCGCTCGAGAGCACCCGGTCGATGATCTGGAGCATGTAGAGCGGGATCGTGAGCTTCAGCAGGTTGGAGAACAGGCTGAACGCAAGCATGACGGCGAAGGCGGGCTTGACCGCGCGCATGGCCTCGT
>JAEZEK010000493.1 GCA_023417735.1 Pseudomonadota bacterium
GCATTTCGGCACCTGCGGCGGCTGCGCGCTCCAGACGATGACGCTCGCCGCCACGCGCGCGCTGAAGCGCCGCTTCGTTCTGGACGCACTGGCGCGGGAGACCGTGGACGCGGACGTTGCGGAGACGGTCGGCTTCGGCGCGGCGACCCGCCGCCGGGCCGTTCTGACGGCCATGAAGCTCGGGGACCGCGTGCTGCTGGGCTTCAACGAGCGTCAGTCGAACCGGCTCGTCGACCTCGCCGCCTGCCCGGTGCTCGCGCCCGGTATGGTGGCCAGGATGCCGGCGGTCCGGCGGCTGATCGCTCCGTGCCTGACGCCGAAGAAGGCCGCCCGTCTCATCATGCTCGCGACGGAGACCGGGCTCGACCTCGCGCTCGATCAGGGCAGCCGGCCCGGGCCGAGGCGCCTGGCGGAGATGATCGGGGCCGCCCGCGAGGCCGGCGTGGCGCGGTTCGCCATAGCCGGCGAGCCGGTGGTGACGATCGCCGAGCCGGTTCTGCGGATCGCGGGCGTCGCAGTCACGCCGCCGCCCGGCGCCTTCGTCCAGGCCTCGGCGGAGGCCGAAAGAGCCATGAGCGATCTGGTCGTCGGCCATCTCGCCGGCGCGAAGGCCGTGGTCGACCTCTTCGCGGGCTTCGGCACGTTCAGCCTGGCGCTTGCGTCCTTCGCCCGCGTCACGGCGGTCGATTCGTTTGGTCCCGCGCTCGACGCGCTCGCCGCCGCGACGCGGCAGGCTGCTGGGCTCCGGCCCGTCGGCATCGAGCGCCGCGACCTCTTCGCCTTCCCCTGTTCGGAAGGCGAGCTCTCCCGTTTTGACGGCGCGGTCTTCGACCCGCCGCGCGCTGGCGCGAAGGACCAGGCGGAGCGGCTCGCGAAGGCGCCGCTGAAACGGGTCGCCGCCGTGTCCTGCAACCCGGCGAGCTTCGCGCGCGACGCGCGCATCCTGATCGACGGCGGCTTCGCCCTCGAACGGGTCGTGCCCGTCGACCAGTTCGTCTACTCGGCCGAGGTCGAGGTGGTCGGCCTCTTTTCGCGGCCATAGCGCCGCCGCGATCCCCTGATCCTCTTGGCGCGCCGCCGGGGCGCCCCATCTTCCCGATGAGAGACAATGATGGCCGCGACCGCTTTCGAGCTCTGGGCACACCGCATCGCATTCGCTGCGCGCCAGGGCGCGCGCGTCGCATGGTATGCGGGGCACGGCGCGGCGATGCGCCGGCTCGTGCGCCGGGTCGAGGCCGAGGGTTCGCTTCCGCGCCGGCCGGTCGCGCCGCCGTCCCGGCCCGTTCCAGGCATGGGTGCGCTGCTTTCCGACGTCGCGGCGCTGCTTGCGCGTGATCTCGCCAATGTCGAGGCCGGTCGCTATCCGCCGCCGGAGGACGGGGACGGCGATCTCGCCGCGCTGCTGGAACGCAGCCGCGCCTTCTTCAAGGACGTGCCGGAGGTGGCGCGCCGCCGCAACGCCGACCGGCACCAGGAGGTGATCGAGGAACTCGGCGCGGCCTCATCCCGCCGCCCGCGCTACTACATGCAGAACTTCCACTTCCAGACCGGCGGCTGGATGACCGAGGAATCGGCCCGGCTCTACGACATGCAGGTCGAGGTCCTGTTCTCCGGCGCGGCCAACGCCATGCGCCGGCAGGCGCTCGTGCCGATCGCGGCGGAGCTCGCCGGCCGCGACCAGCGCCGGGTCGCCTATGCCGACGTCGCCTGCGGGCCGGGCACCTTCCTCACACAGCTGAGGCGCACCTTCCCGCGGCTGCCGGCGCTCGCGATCGATCTCTCCGAGCCCTATCTCGCGGAGGCACGCCGGCGCCTCGGCCGCGCGCCCCAGGTCCATCCCGTCGTCGCCAAGGCGGAGGCGCTGCCGCTCGCCGACGGCGCGCTCGACCTCGCCAGCTCCATCTACCTCTTCCACGAGCTGCCGCCGAAGGTCCGGCGCGCGGTCGCCGGCGAACTGGCGCGGGTGATGAAGCCCGGCGGACTGCTCGTCGTCGTCGACTCGTTGCAGACCGGGGACGAGCCGCGCTATGACGGGCTCCTCGAACTGTTCCCCCGCCTCTTCCACGAGCCCTATTTCGCCGGCTACCTCGACGACCGCCTCGAAACGGTCTTCGCCGACGCGGGCTTCGAAGTGGAGGGCACGGGAAACGCGTTCCTGTCGAAGATCGTCCGGCTCAGGAGACGAACCGAATGATGCGCCGTCTCCTCATCTACCTGGCGGCAGCCGCGCTCATCGTCGTCGGCCTCGCCTTCAGCGTGACGCCGATCCCGCTCGGCGCGCCGCTGATCGGGATCGCGCTCATCATGCTGGTGGCCACGAGCCGGAACGCCGCCCGCTTCATGCTGGCGAGCCGGAAGGGCTTGCCCTTCGTCGACCGCTGCGTCGGCGCCCTGGAGGCCCGAGGCGGCGAGCGCTTCCGCAAGGCCCTGCGGCGCACGCGGCCCGGCCGCCTGCCCAAGCGGACCCTCGGCATCGCCGGGCGGCTCTGAAGCGCCCTGCCGGGCCGGCGGGCCCCCGCCCGAGGGGTCGTCAGATCTCCAGGATCTCCGTTTCCTCCATCTCGATGCCGAAGCCGCTGACGCCGACATAGCGGCGCTCCCGCGAGGCGATGAGGCGGATGGAGCGGACGCCGAGATCCTTCAGGATCTGCGCGCCGAG
>JAEZEK010000009.1 GCA_023417735.1 Pseudomonadota bacterium
GGGCTCTTGGGCGACCGCGCCCGTCTCCGGCAGCGCGTGACGATGCCGGCGCGTACGGCCCCTTCTGCCAGTTTGCGAGGTGACAGAGATCATGTCTCACAGTGAAGCGCTCTTCGCGGGCGGCGAAACCCCGGGCCGCGAGCAGGCGAGCGGCAGGGCCGGCGGCGAAGGCGGCAGCCACCTCGACGCGATCCTGCGCATCCCCGTCTCGGTGCAGGTCGTCCTCGGCTCGACCACCATGCCGGTCGCCAATCTCATGAAGCTCGGTCGGGGCGCCGTCATCCCGCTCGACCACCGGATCGGCGAACCGGTCGACGTCGTCGTCAACGGGCGCGTCGTGGCACGCGGCGAGGTGGTGGTCGTGGAGGAGGACAATTCCCGCTTCGGCGTCTCGCTCACCGAGATCGTCGGCCAGTCGGCGACCGATGGCGGCGCCTGACCTCAAGTTCGCCGTCTCGGGCGGATCGGGCAAGGCGGTCGGCCCGGCGAAGCCTCTGCGCGGCACCGACAAGGTCGCCGCGCTCCTGCTCGCCATGGGCAAGCCGCTGGCGAGCCAGCTCCTCAAGCATTTCGACCCGATCGAGCTCAGGCAGATCACGCGGGCGGCGACGGAGCTCGGCCCGCTCTCCCCAGCCGCCATCGAGGCGGTCATCGAGGAGTTCGCGACCGAGTTCTCCGCCGGAACCGGGCTGCTCGGCACGGCGCGGGAGGTGGAGCAGCTCCTGTCCGGCGTCCTGCCGCCCGAACAGATCGCCGACATCATGTCGGACGTGCTCGGCAGCTCGAACCAGACGATGTGGGAACGCCTCTCCAACGTCTCCGAGACGATGTTCGCCGCCTATCTGGTCAAGGAGCATCCGCAGACCGCCGCGCTGATCCTTTCGAAGGTCAGCCCGGCCTGTGCGGCGAAGGTCATGGGCCAGCTGCCGCGCACAGTGCGCAACGAGCTGATGCGGCGCATGTTCAGCATGAAGCCGGTGATGGAGCCGGCGATGCGGCTGATCGAGAGCACGCTGCACGAGGACCTGCTCCTCAACCTCGCGCGCAAGACCGGCGCCGACGCGCATGCGCGCATGGCCGACATCATCAACAAGATGGAGCGCGACCAGATGGAGGACGTGCTCCAGAGCCTGGCCGCGGAAAGGCCGAAGGCGGCCGAGGTGCTGAAGGGCCTGCTCTTCACCTTCGAGGACATCGTGAAGCTCGCTCCGAAGGCCCGCATGGTGCTGTTCGACCAGGTCTCCACGGAACGCATCGTGCTGGCGCTGAAGGGCACCGACGCGGCGTTCCGGGACTTCATTCTGTCTTCGCTCGCGGCGCGGGCCCGGCGCATCGTCGAGGCCGAGCTCACCAATGGCGAGCCCGCGCCGCAGCGCGAGGTGGCCAAGGCGCGCCGGGCGATCGCCGATATGGCGCTCGCCATGGCCGAGCGCGGCGAGATCGAGCTGAATGCGGCCGATGAGGCCGAATATTACCAGTAGCTTGCGTTTACATGGCCGATACGCCCGAAAAAGACAGCAAAACTGAAGAAGCTACTGAAAAGAAAATTCGTGATTCCATCGAAAAAGGCCGTGTGCCGATCTCGAAAGAGGTGGCGGTCTTCGCATCTTTCAGTGCTGTACTGATCGTCTCGGGCTTCCTCGTGGAGGCGAATGCCGCAAGGCTGGCGGTGACGCTGAGCAGGCTGCTCGACGACCCGGCCGGGTGGACGCTCGACAATGGCGCGGATGCGATCCTTCTGTGGCAGGCGGTGTTCTGGGAAGCCGCGCGGTTCCTGGTTCCGATCGTCGTCGTCCTCACCGTCGCGGGCATCGCCGCCTCGATGCTGCAGAACGCCCCGCGCCTCGTCGCCGAGCGGATCAAGCCCGAATGGTCGCGGATCTCGCCCAGCAAGGGCTGGTCGCGGATCTTCGGCCTGCAGGGCCAGGTCGAGTTCGCAAAGTCGCTGTTCAAGTTCACCGCGATCATCGGCGTGGTCGTGCTCGTCCTCGGGGCCGAATGGCTCGCGATGTTCAACGCCATGCTGATCGACCCGAACGCCGTGCCCGCGATGATGCTGGACATGGCGATCCGGCTGCTCTCCGCCGTCAGCATCGCGACGATCCTGCTCGTGTCGGCCGATCTCGTCTGGGCCCGCGTGCAATGGCGGCGCGACCTGCGGATGACGCGCCAGGAGGTCAAGGACGAGTACAAGCAGACCGAGGGCGATCCGATCGTGAAGGCGCGCCTGCGCTCGCTCGCGCTCGACCGCTCGCGCAAGCGCATGATCGCGGCGGTCCCGCGGGCGACCCTGGTGATCGCCAATCCGACGCATTTCGCCGTCGCGCTGCGCTACGTGCGGGAAGAGGGGGGCGCGCCGGTGGTCGTCGCCAGGGGGCAGGATCTGATCGCGCTCAGGATCCGCCGGATCGCCGAGGAAAACGGCATTCCCGTCATCGAAGACAAGGCTCTGGCAAGGTCCCTCTACGACAGTACCGAGGTCGACCGCGCCATTCCGCCCGAGTTCTATCGTGCCGTGGCGGAAGTGATATACTTCCTCTACGCCAAGGCGGGCGGTCGCAGTCCAGCGAGGTGAGGCTGCTCGGCATGCTGCTGAAAGTCAGAGACGACCAGGCGCTGACGCGCGAGGGCATTCTCGCCCGGGGGCTCGGCCGCGTGGCGAGCGAGCTTCGCCTCGTCGACGTCATCGACCTGATCGCGTTCATCCGGACGGAGCAGTACGCGAACATCGGCGACCTGGTGAATTCCTCGGCCGAGCTCTACTTCAAGCCGGGCACCCTCCGGTTCGGCTCGGCGGCGGAGGCGCGCGTCGACTGGGACCGGGCGCCGACCATCCTGCTCGACATGGAGTTCCGCCACCTGGGCGTTTCGGCCTTCTTCGGCCTCGAGCTCCGCGAGCGCGAGGCGGCGATCGACCTTCATTACATCAGCTTCGCCGAGGCCGCTCCGAGCGCGGAGGAGAACACGCGCAGCCTTGCGGCCGCCATCCTGGACGCCCAGCGGGCCGACGCCCTGTTCGACGAGGGCGCGCCCGCCCTTCGCCCCTGAGGCGGGCCGGACGCCAGCCTCGGGCAAGATTCCGCACCTACTCTGCCGGTGAGGAATCGGGGGTACACGTGGACGGCGTCTATCTGTTCGGTCTCGCCGCGCGGCATTCCGCCTGGCTCGCCGTGAGGCAGGCGGCCGTCGCGCAGAACGTCTCGAACGCCGACACGCCGGGCTACCGCGCGCGCGAGGTCGAGCCGTTCGACCGCGTGCTCGACGCCTTCGACGTGCGCCTGGCGGCGACGTCGCCCGCGCACGTGGTTGCCCAGCCGGTCGCGTTCCGCCCGGGGAGGGCAGAGAAGGTCGACGGCTGGGATGTCTCCGTGTCGGACAACTCCGTGACGCTCGAGCAGGAGATGATCAAGGCCGGCGAAGTGGAGCGCGCCTCCTCGCTCAACGTCAGTGTCGTGAAGGCCTTCCACCGGATGGTGATGGCGGGGTTGAGGTGACATGATCGACGCTCTCCAGGCCGCCCTCCGGGTCTCCGCCTCAGCACTCGCCGCCCAGTCGACGCGGCTGCGGGTCGTCTCGGAGAACCTCGCCAATGCGCAGTCCACGGGCCAGGCGCCCGGCGCCGATCCCTATGCGCGCAGGGTGGTCACCTTCGCGGAGGAGCTCGACCGCGCGGCCGGCGTGGAGCTCGTGCAGGTGAAGCGGATCGCGACCGACCGCGCACCCTTCCGCGTCGAGTTCGACCCCGGCCACCCGGCCGCCGACGGGCAGGGCTACGTCAAGCTCCCGAACGTGAACGTGCTGATCGAAATGGCCGACATGCGGGAGGCGAACCGCAGCTACGAGGCCAATCTCCAGATCATCCGCCAGACGCGCGAGATGGTCTCGCGCACGATCGATCTCCTGAGGTCCTCATGACGGACGGGCTGTCCATCGTCGCCGCTTCGCTGCGGCACGTCTCCGGCGCAGGCGCGACCCCCGTTGCGGCCGCGGCCGGACGCGCGGCGGCGCCCGCTGGCCAGGGCCCCGACTTCGCCGCCGTGCTGGCCGACGTGGCGTCGGGCGCTGCGGAGAAGCTGCATGCGGGCGAGGCGGCGGCGATCTCCGGGATCACCGGCACCGCGTCCGTGCAGGAGGTCGTGCAGGCCGTCATGTCCGCCGAGCAGACGCTGCAGGCGGCCATCGCGATCCGCGACAAGGTCGTGGCCGCGTACCAGGAAATCAGCCGGATGGCGATCTGAGGGATGATGGAATGAGAGCGCTCGCCATTGCTGCCACGGGCATGACCGCCCAGCAGATGAATCTCGAAGTCATCGCCAACAACATCGCGAACATCAACACGACCGGCTTCAAGCGGGCCCGGGCGGAGTTCACCGACCTCCTCTACCAGGCGGAGCGCCTGCAGGGCGTCGCCAACAGGGGCGGGGAGAGCGCGATCCCGGAAGGCGCCCAGCTCGGGCTCGGCGTGCGCACCGCCGCGATCCGCAACCTGCACCTCCAGGGCGCGCTGGCCAACACCGGGAACCGGCTCGACCTCGCGCTGAACGGCCGCGGCTGGTTCCAGGTGGTCGGCCCGGACGGCGAGACGCTCTACACGCGCGCCGGCTCCTTCAACACCAATGCCGACGGCCAGATCGTCACGCTCGACGGCTACGCGGTCGAGCCGGCGATCCTGGTGCCGCCCGAGACGGTCGAGATCGTCGTGAACGAATCCGGCCAGGTCTTCGCGACCCTCGACGGCGAGGCCGAGCCGCAGCTCCTCGGCCAGCTCACGCTCGCGAACTTCGCCAACGAGACCGGGCTCGAGCCGCTCGGCGGCAACCTCTACCGCGAGACGACGGCCTCCGGCGCCCCCGTCGTCGGCGTCCCCGCCGATCCGGGGTTCGCGCGCATCCACCAGGGCTACCTGGAAGCCTCCAACGTCGACCCGGTGAAGGAGATCACCGAGCTGATCGCGGCCCAGCGCGCCTACGAGATGAACTCGAAGGTGATCCAGGCCGCCGACGACATGGCCGGCGTCGTTTCCAAGGGCATCCGGTAAGGGGAGCAGCCCGATGCGCGCAGCATTCCTCGCCGCCATGCTCGCGCTCGCCTGGGCGGCCGCGCCCGCCGCCCCGGCGGCGGCGCAGTCGCGGCTTCTGCCCGTGCCTGCGGTCACGCTCTATCCGGGCGACGTGATCGGGCCGGGCGAGGTGATCGACCGGGCCTTCCGCAGTTCCGCCGGCCTGCAGAGCTTCGCCGCCGATCGCTTCGAGGTCGTCGGCAAGGTCGCGCGCCGGACCCTCGTGGCCGGCCAGCCGATCCCGTTCGCGGCCCTCGGCGAGCCGCAGCTCGTCGCCCGCGGCGCCTCCGTCCAGGTCGTGTTCCGCGAGGGCGGCCTCGTCATCACCGCCTACGGCTCCGCGCTCGAGCCGGGCCGTGCCGGCGACGTCATCCGGGTCCGCAACCTCGACAGCGGCACGATCATCAACGGCATCGTCCAGCCGGACGGCTCGGTGCGGGTCGGGGCCGGCTGATGCTGAGGCTCGCCGCCGCGCTCCTGCTCTGCCTGACCGTTGCGGCGGAAGCCTCGGTCCGGATCAAGGACATCACGGGGCTGCGCGGCGTGCGCGAGAACCAGCTCATCGGCTACGGCCTCGTCACGGGCCTGAAGGGCACCGGCGACAGCCTGCGCAACTCGCCCTTCACGGAGCAGGCGCTCCAGTCGATGCTCGACGCCATGGGCATGAACGTCCGGCGCAGCCAGCTCCGGACGCGGAACGTCGCGGCCGTCATGGTCACCGCCGAACTGCCCGCCTTCATCGGCAAGGGCTCGCGCATCGACGTGACGGTGTCCTCGCTCGGCGATTCGACCTCGCTCATGGGCGGGACGCTCATCCTCACGCCGCTCGCCGGTGCCGACGGCCAGACCTATGCGGTCGCGCAGGGGCCGGTGGCGGTGTCCGGCTTTTCCTCGCAGGGCGACGCCGAAACGCTGACGCAAGGCGTTCCGACCGTCGGGCGGATCCCGAACGGCGCCATCGTGGAGCAGCGCGTCCCCGGCCGGTTCGGCGATTCCGGCTCGCTCACGCTCGAGCTGAAGAACCCGGACTTCAAGACCGCCATCCTCGTGACCGACGCGATCAATGCCTTCACCATGGCGCGCTACGGCATGCGCACGGCCTACGAGCAGGATCTGCGGACGGTGGCGCTGGTGAAGCCGAGCAATGTCGGCGCGACGCGTTTCATCGCCGAGATCGGCGAGCTCCGAATCGAGCCGGACACACCCGCCCGGGTCGTCGTCGACGAACGCACCGGGACCGTCGTCATGGGGCAGGACGTCCAGATCTCGACCGTCGCGGTCACCCACGGCAACCTCACCGTGCGCATCACCGAGATGCCGACCGTTTCCCAGCCGCAGCCCTTCACCGACGGCGAGACGGTGGTGACGCCGCAGACCCTCGTCCAGGCCGAGCAGGGGGACGGCCAGCTCGCCATCGTCGGCGGCGCCGACCTCCAGATGCTGGTGCGCGGCCTCAACCGGATCGGCCTGAAGCCGACCGGGATCATCGCCATCCTGCAGGCGATCAAGACGGCGGGCGCGCTGCAGGCGGACCTGGTCATCCAGTAGCGGCCGGCCCGCCAGCCCCGCGCACGCTTGCCCGGGCAGGGTGTGAGCCGTCCGTCGGAAGCGCCTGCCGCCGCCATGAGGTCCTGCATCGCCCGCTTTGCCGTCCTGCTGCCGGTCCTGGCCTGCGCCGCCGGGATGGCCGGCTGCGGCCCGGCGCTCGCCGCCGAAGAGGCCGGCGCGGCAAACTTGCGGGCCGCGGCGCCGGGCATGGACCCGGCAAGTCTCACCGACGCCGACCGCTACTGCCTCAACATCGCCGATGCCGCCGCAGACGCGCGCGCGGCATGGCAGGCGCGCAAGCTCCGCGAGCTCGAGGAACAGGTCGAGGCCCGGCTCGCGCTGCTCGAGGCGAAGCAGGCGGAGCTCGCCGACTGGGTGCGCCGCCGCGAGGCGCTGCTCGCGAGCGCGGAGGAGGGCGTGGTCGCCATCTACGGCCGCATGCGGCCCGACGCCGCCGCGCGCCAGCTCACGTCCATGGAGGGCGACGTCGCGGCGGCGATCCTGGCGAAGCTGAACGCCCGTGTCGCAAGCGCGATTCTGAACGAGATGGAGCCGGCGCGCGCGGCCGGGCTCGCCGACACCATATCCGGCGCGCGGACCCCGCCCGCCGGGGGGAAGGGATCCTGATGCGCCGCGCCGCCATGCTGTCCGTCTGGCTGCTCCTGGCGGGCTGCGCGGGCGAGGTCCAGGATTTCGGCCGCGAGCCGCGCCTCAGCCCGGTCGGCAGCGGTCTGCAGGCCTATCGCGAGCCGGTCCCTGTTGCGGTCTTCCCGCCCGCCGCCGGTCCCTCGGAGCAGTCGCTCTGGGACGCGACCCGGCCGAACCTCTTCCGCGATCCGAGGGCGAGCAAGGTCGGCGACGTGGTCACGGTCCGCATCGCCATCAACGACCGCGCGACGCTCGACAACGCCTCCGGCCGTTCGCGCGATTCGAGCGCAAGAACGGGGATCGGCTTCGCCTTCGGGCTGGACGGGTCGGGCTCCAAGCTGAGCGCGTCCGCCGACGCGGCCGGGCAGTCCACCTCGAAGGGCAAGGGCTCGATCGACCGCTCGGAGCGGATCGAGCTCTCGATCGCGGCGGTGGTGAGCGAGGTCCTGCCGAACGGCAACCTGGTGATCAGCGGGTCGCAGGAGGTCCGAGTCAACTTCGAGGTCCGCGTGCTCAACATTGCCGGCATCGTCACGCCGCGGGACATCGCGAGCGACAACACCGTATCCTACGAGAAGA
>JAEZEK010000337.1 GCA_023417735.1 Pseudomonadota bacterium
ATCCACGAGAGCTCCGCCTTCTACATCCAGCGCGGCAAGGACGGCTACGGCAAGCGGGAGGTTCTCGCGGAGCCGGTCAGCGACATGTTCCAGGCCGAGCTCGAGATGTTCGCCAACAGCTGCCGCACCGGCGAGCGCAGCGAGCTCGACGCCGAGAACGGCAATGTCGCGGTCGCCTGCCTCTATGCCGCCCTGAGCTCGATCGAGAAGAACGGCCAGCTCATTAATCTCGATGAAGTCTATCGGGATGCCCGCAACCGCGTCGCGGAAAAGAGCCGAAATGTTGCCTAGTCGCTATTTCTGCGATCTCACCCAGCCGGAGATCGCCAAGCAGTTCCAGACGAACCCGCTGGTGATCTATCCGGCGGGCAGCGTGGAGCAGCATGGCCCGCATCTCCCGACGGGGACGGACACGCTCGCGGCGAACGTGATCAGCCACGCGGTCGCCGAGCGGCTGGACGGTCTCGTCCTGCCCTCGGTCCCGCTCGGCGTCACCCCGATGCACATGCCGTTCGAAGGCACGATCACGCTCTCGCCCGACACCTACATGCGGGTGGCGATCGAGACCTGCGCATCGACGGCCCAGCACGGCGCCAAGCAGCTGCTGATCATGAACTGGCACGAGGGGAACATCCCCTCGCTCGCCATCGCCGCGGAGGCCCTGCACCGCGAGCACGGCATGACGGTCGTGACCATCCAGGCCTGCTACGTTGCGGCGGAGCTGTTCGGCCACGAGTGCAACGGGCTCACCCACGGCGGTGAGATCGAGGCGCTCGCGGTGATGGCGGCGCGGCCGGACCTCGTCCATCTCGACCGGATCGACTATTCGTCCGACCATTCGCACGGCACCAAGTGGGACAAGCTCCGGCGGACCCGCTCCTACCAGCCGGTGCTGACGGACATCAGGACGATCGCTCCGACGGGATGGTACGGCAGCCCGCAGCACGCGACCGCCGAGAAGGCGGAGCGGGTGCTCAGCACGATCACCGAATCGATCGCCACCGAGGCGGCCGAGATCCTGCGTCAGCTCAATGCCGTCCAGGGCGGGACGGCCGAGGTCAGCCGGCTGCGCAAGGTGGTCTGATGGCGCGCGTCGTCACCAGGGCGGAGGCCAAGCGGCTCGGGCTGCCGGGCCGCACCGCCCTGGAATTCGCCTCGGCGGATTTCGGCGCGCAAAGCGTCACGATGCGGATCGTGGAGATCCTGCCGCCGGAGCCCGGCGTCAGCGACCGCGGTCCGCACGTGCATCACGGCTTCGAGGAATGCATCTTCGTCCTCTCCGGCGAGGGCACCACGATCGCCGAGTCCGGGGAATTCCCCCTCCGGGCCGGCGACATGATCCTCATCCCGCCGGAAGAGAGCCACATGACCCGGAACACCGGGTCGACTCCCCTCACCCTCCTCTGCTTCTTCCCGGTCGCCGACATCCGCCCCGGCACCGAAGAGCTGCCCATCAGCACGATAGAGAAAGCGCGTTCATGACAGCCGAAGTGCTGTGCCTCCGCCCGGAGGCGGACTTCACGCGCGTCGGCTCGCCGGCGCCCGCCTCGCTCGAGGTGACGTATCGCGGCCCGCAGGATGCGGACGTCCCGGACCTCATCCGGTCGGCCCGCGCGCTGGTCATTCCCGCCGTCGGACCGAAGCTGCCGCCCGAGTTCTTCGGGGGCGCGGCGCTCGGCCTCGTGCAGGTGACCGGGGCGGGGCTCGACCGCCTGGACCGCCCGGCGCTCGAACGGCTCGGCATCCCGGTCGCGAACGTGCCCGGCGGCAGCAACGCGGCGCTCGCGGAATATGCCGTGACGACTGCTGCAATGCTCGCCCGCCGCTTCGGCTGGGCGGACGCGGAGATCCGCGCCGGCAATTACGCGGCGTTCCGGCAGCGCATGCTGGCCGACAATGTCGGCGGCCTGGAAGGGCTGCTGGTCGGCATCGTGGGGTTCGGCGCGATCGGCGCCGCCGTCGGCGAGGCGTTCGCGCGCATGGGCTGCCGGCTCTGCTATTACGATCCCGCGCCGGCGAAGCCGGAGGCGGCCGGGCGCCTCGGCGCGCAGGCGATGAGCCTTTCCGAGCTGCTGGCGCAGGCGGACGTCGTCTCGCTGCATCTTCCGCTGCTGCCGTCGACGGAGAACCTGATCGGCGCGGCGGAGCTCGCCTCGATGAAGCCGGGCGCGCTCCTGATCCAGGCCTCGCGCGGCGGCATCGTGGACGAATCGGCGCTCGCCGATGCGCTCCGGACGGGCCCGCTCGGCGGAGCTGCCGTCGACGTCTACGCGACAGAGCCGCCGGGCGCGGACAATCCGCTCTTCGCGCTCGAAGGCGACGCGGCGCGAAAAATCCTTTTCACGCCGCACATTGCGGGCGTGACACGGCAGTCCGCCGCCTATCTCTTCCGCACCGCCTGGGAGAATGTCGAGCGGGCAGTGGTGAGAAACGAGCCGCCGCTTTATCGGGTATACTGACAAAGACGGCGCGTCATGGCAGCTTGGGGAAACGGATGCGGTTTGACCAAGACATGAGCATGGACGCGCCCGGCGGCAGCGCCGGAACATTGGAGCCGATCCAGAAGGCCGCTGCGCCGCTGCGGCGGCAGGTCGTGGATGCGCTCCGCTTCTCGATCGTGAGCGGCCGGCTCGCTCCGGGCGCCCGGCTCGTGGAGCGCGAGCTGATCGACCGGATGGCGGTGTCGCGCACGGTCATCCGCGAGGCGCTCCGGCAGCTCGAATCGGAGGGGCTGATCGACGTCGTGCCGAACAAGGGCGCGGTCGTCCGGAAGCTCACGCTCGACGAGGCGAAGGACCTCTATTCGATCCGCGCGGTGCTGGAGGGCCTCGCCGCCCGCCTGTTCGTGGAGAACGCCGACGAGGCCGCGCGCCGCCAGCTCGAGGACGCGCTCGAGGCGACGATCCAGGCCTACGACCAGGGCGACCCGAATTCGATCCTCGAGACCAAGAACCGCTTCTACGAGGTCCTCTTCCGCGGCGCGCGGAGCGAGACGCTGCGCGGCATGATCGATTCGCTGCACGCGCGGATCTGGCGCTGGCGCGCCCTCGGCCTCGCCCATCCGCAGCGCTCGCCCGAACGCTCGAAGGAGAGCCTCGCCAATCTGCGGGCGATCGTGTCGGCCATCGCCCGGGGCGACGCCGACGGCGCGGAGA
>JAEZEK010000110.1 GCA_023417735.1 Pseudomonadota bacterium
GGAGAGCGTCGCGATCGGGCGGGCATCCAGCCGCTTCAGGCTGATCGGCTCGCCCGTTTCCTCGCAATAGCCGTAGGTGCCGTCCTCGATGCGCTTCAGCGCCGCATCGATCTTGGCAATGAGCTTCCGCTGGCGGTCGCGCGCCCGAAGCTCGATCGAGCGATCGGTCTCCGAAGATGCCCTGTCCGCCAGATCAGGATGATTCTGGTTATCGAGCTGAAGTGCCTCCAAGGTCTCCCGGCTTTCCACCAGGATCTCTTCTTTCCAGTCCAGCAGCTTCTGACGAAAATACTCGCGCTGCCGTTCATTCATGAACGGCTCGTCGTCGCTCGGGCTGTAGACCCGATCCTCCTCCAACATCATCGGCCCGACCCCAATGAGTTGCCCCGTTCCCTGTGGGGAGCGCATATACGGAGATCGCGCCACGGTGGCAAGCTGCACTGGAATGAAGTTTTCATGAAAAGGCGCGCGACCCGAACGCCTTAGCTTGGCCACACTTACCGGCTGTTAAGGGGCGAAGGGGACACTTCGTTCATGACCGAATCGGGTGAGGGCGGCGCTTCGAATGCGGTCCGCACGGCAGAAGCCATGCTGGCTGCAGTCGCACGCGCGGAATCGGCGGTGATCGACGCGATCGAGCGCGTCTGCGCCGCGTTGCGCACCGGCCGCCGCGACGAGGCCCAGCATTTGCAGCTCCGCCTCGGCGACGCCTCGCGCGGCTATCTCGAAGCGATCCGGATGGCTCAGGCGCGGCTGGCCGCGTTCGAGCGGTCGGCTCCCGACCTCCGCCAGCGGCTCGAGGCGCAGCGCAGCGCGTTTGCCGCGCTTCTCAAGATCGAGCTCGCCGTACTGGCCGCGGTCCGGGCCGCCGCCGCATTCGACGGCGTGCCGCCCCTCGACGCCGCCGCCTGACGGGGCGGCTTGCGGCCGGCGTGCGGAGCCCGTACCACCGTGACCTCTCCAGCCGGGACGGTGCCACGATGGGATTTTCCGGAACCGAGCGCTACGTCGCCACCGACGACCTGAAGGTCGCCGTCAACGCCGCCGTCGTGCTGCAGCGCCCCCTCCTCGTGAAGGGCGAGCCGGGCACGGGCAAGACCGAGCTCGCGCGCGAGGTGGCGAGGAGCCTCTCCGCGCCGCTCATCGAATGGCACGTGAAGTCGACGACGAAGGCGGCCCAGGGCCTCTACGAGTACGATGCGGTGGCCCGCCTCCGCGACAGCCAGCTCGGCGACCCACGCGTGTCCGACATCCGGAACTACATCCGCCGCGGCAAGCTGTGGGAAGCCTTCACGAGCGCGGCGAGGCCGGTCCTCCTCATCGACGAGATCGACAAGGCCGACATCGAGTTCCCGAACGATCTGCTGCAGGAACTCGACCGCATGGAGTTCCACGTCTACGAGACGGGGGAGACGGTGCGGGCCGAGGTCCGCCCGGTCGTCATCATCACCTCGAACAACGAGAAGGACCTGCCGGACGCGTTCCTGCGCCGCTGCTTCTTCCACTACATCGCCTTTCCCGACCGCGACACGATGGAGCGGATCGTCGAAGTGCATTTCCCCGGGCTGAAGCAGCGGCTGCTCCGCGAAGCCCTCGCCGCGTTCTACGACCTCCGCGAGGTGCCGGGCCTCAGGAAGAAGCCCTCCACGTCCGAGCTCCTCGACTGGATCAAGCTGCTCCTCAACGAGGAGGTCGACCCGGCGACGCTGCGGGAGAAGAACGCGGCAAAGGCGATCCCGCCGCTCTACGGCGCCCTCCTCAAGAACGAGCAGGACGTCCATATCTTCGAGAAGCTCGCCTTCATGAGCCGGCGCGGCTGATCGGAGCGGCGGCGTGACGCCCTTCATCTGCACGACCTGCGGCACCCAGTTCGCCCCAGGCGCCCGTCCGCCGGAGCATTGCCCGATCTGCGAGGACGAGCGGCAATATGTCGGGCCTGGCGGGCAGTCCTGGACCACGCTCGAAAACCTTCGGGCGCGGCACGCCAACACCTTCGCCGAATGCGAGCCGGATCTCATCGCAATCCGCACGGTGCCCGCTTTCGCGATCGGGCAGCGCGCCTTCCTCCTGCGCACGCCGGCCGGGAACGTGCTCTGGGACTGTCTCGCGCTGATCGACGGCGCAACCGCCGAATTGGTCCGGGCGCTCGGCGGGCTCTCGGCGATCGCCATTTCGCACCCGCACTACTACACGACCATGGTGGAATGGGCGGAGGCGTTCGACGCGCCCGTCCACCTGCACGAAGGCGACCGCGAATGGGTGATGCGGCCGAGCCCGCTGCTGCGCTTCTGGTCGGGCGACCGCCTCGTCCTGCAGGACGGGCTGACGCTGATCCGGTGCGGCGGCCACTTCGAGGGCGGAACGGTGCTGCACTGGGCCGCCGGCGCGGCGGGCAAGGGAACGCTCCTTCCCGGCGACGTCCTCCAGGTGGTGGAGGACAACCGGCACGTCTCCTTCATGCGCAGCTACCCGAACCTCATTCCCCTCTCGGCCGCGGTGGTGCGCCGGATCGTGGCGAGGCTCGAGCCGTTCGCGTTCGAACGCATTCACGGCGCCTTCCTCAACCGCGCCATCTCGAGCGGCGGCAAGGAGGCCGTCCTGCGATCCGCGGAGCGCTACGTCCGCGCCGTCTCGGGCGAGGGCCCGGCAGACGCCGAGCCCTGAGGATGCGCCGGCCGATCAGGAGCGGGTCAGCATCTTCTCGATCTGGTTGACGGGATGGTTGGTGAGCGTCTTGTCGACCTCGGCGACGACGCGCGCGCTCACCTCGCCATGGAGCGCCTTCCGCAGATCGCCGAGCGTGGTCGGCGGCGCGATGATGACCAGGCGGTCGAACTGCCTCCGGTGCGCCTTCTTGTAGAGCATCTCGGCGAGATCCTTGGCGAACCGCTCCTTCTCGAAGCGGTGCCAGTCGGTCTCCTCCATCGCGCTCTTGTGGCCCGGGCCGGCATCGTACATTCGGCCC
>JAEZEK010000158.1 GCA_023417735.1 Pseudomonadota bacterium
CATGTCGAGGTGCTGCCGCTCGAGGACGCCAACCGCGCGCTCGACCGCCTGCGCGCGGGCGCGCTCGCCGGGGCCGCCGTGCTCGTGCCGTGAGCGCGGCGGCTACGTCCCGCCGACGGCTGTCCGCTCCTCCAGGCCGACCCCGTCCTCGATGCGGTCGCTCGGATGCAGGACGATTACATCGTCGACGGCGAGTCCGCCGGTGACTTCGGCGTGGCGCGCGTCGCGGTGGCCGATCGTCACCCGCGTCAGCGCCGCCTTGCCGTCGACCACGCGGAAAACCGCCCAGTCTGTCCCCTGCCGGAAGAGCGCGGCGAGCGGCACGCGGAGCACGTCGCCGCGCCACAGAACGATGCGCACATAGACCCGGAACGCGTGGCCGAGCCGCCGGCGGTCGGCGGCCGGGCCGACGAGATCGAGCACCGTGTTCACCCGCTGCTCCTCGATGCCGAGCGCGGAGACCTTGGTGAAGGCGGCCGGATCGACGCGGCGCACGCGCGCGCCGAGCACGGTTTCCCCGCCCCAGCTCTCCACCCGCGCCTCCGCGCCCGGCCGCACGCGGACGGCGTCGCTCGACAGGAGATCGACAACGATCTCAAGGTCCTGCGGGTCGCCCACCCCGGCGATCGGCGTCCCCGCCGCGACCACCTGCGCGCTCTCCGCCGCCACCTTCAGCACCACCCCGTCGACGGGCGCGCGGATCAGCACGCAGCACGATCCGGCGCCGGCGCTGCCGGACTGGTCGGGCTGGATCAGGCGGGCCTCGGCGCTCGCGAGCTCGCTGCGGCGGAGCTCGAGATTGGCTTCCGCCTGCCGCACCTGCGCCCGGGCGGCCTCCGAATCCATCACCGCCTTCTCGAGGGCGCGGGCCGAACTCGTCCCCGTCTGAGCCAGGCGCTCGGTGCGGGCGAGGTCGGACTCCATCAGCCGCGCCTCCGCCTCGGCCCGCGCGATCTCCGCCTGCGCCAGCTCCACCGCCGCGCGCGCGGCGCTGACGGCCGCCTCCAGCTCGCGCCGCGAGCGGAGGTCGAGGAACGACGGTTGCACCGGCCGGAGCTCCGCCACGACGGTCACGTCGCGCTTCACCGCGTCGCCGACCTTGAGGGGAAACCGGTCCAGATGCCCGGCGAGCGGCGCCGAGACGACGTAGACGTCGCGGATGCGGGCGACGCCTTCCTCGTCCACGGTCACCTCGATCCGGCCCTCCTCGACCCGCGCCGTGTCGACCGGCACGGGTGCGGGCATGAGTGCATAGATAGCCCCGCCCGCGATTGTGGCGATGACCAGCAGAAAGACGACGCGCCGCAGCCAGATCATCGCTTCAATCCCGGGTCTTCAGCACTTCGACGAGATCGAAACGGTCGATCCGGCGGCGGACGATGAGCGCCGAAAGCACCGCGGCGCCGACGACGACGAGGCTCGCCGTCACCATCGTGCCGGGCTCCACGACGAGGGGAACCCGGAAGAGGTCGCTCGCCAGCCCCTCGATCACGGCGACGGAGAACAGGTAGCCTATCCCCCAGCCGAGCGGCTGCGCGAGGGCGACCACCACGGCGAGCTCGGTGAGGAGGACGCGCGAAACCTCCGCGCGCGTGAAGCCGAGGACGCGCAGCGTGGCGAGCTCCCGCGCGCGCTCGGAAAGCTGGATACGTGCCGAGTTGTACACCACGCCGAAGGCGATGATGACGGCGAGGGCGACGTAGATCGTCGTCATGATCGTCATGTTCTCCTGCATGGTCTCCTCGAATCTCTGGCGTGACATGGAGAGGAGCGCCACGGCGCTCACGGCCGGCGTCGTCTTGACCGCGTCGTAGAGCGCGTCGATCGCGTTCTCGTCCACGGAGAGGTGCACGCCCGAAATGCGCGGCCCGATGCCGGCGAGCCGGTCGAGCGCGTCGAGGTCCATGTACACCATGAGGCCGATATAGCTCTGGATGATCTCCGTGAAGGGCACCGTCGCGGTCCGGCGGCTCGCCTCCAGCAGCTCGACCTCCACGAGGTCGCCCCGCCGCACGTCGAGCAGGGTGGCGACGCGCTCGCTCAGCGCCAGCCCCGTCTCCGGCAGCGTGACGGGGACAAGATCGACGTCGAGCACGCGGCTCAGATCCGCGCCGGGAGGCTTGCCGGTGATGCTCAGGCGCCGCTCGCGGTGCCCGTTCCGGACGATCACCGCGACCTGCCGGAAAGGCTCCGCGCGCAGCACGCCGGGCAGCCCCATCACGGCGGGCAGAACGGCCGGCGGGCGTTCGGACGCGAAGTAGAGCGCCGCGTCCTGGCGCTCGGACTGGAAGAACATGACGTCGAGCATGAACTCGACGGAATCGAAGCTGAACAGCGCGACGACGAGCAGGGCTACCCCGAGTGAAGTCCCCAGCATGCTCATGAGCGCCCGCACCGGCCAGCGCATCATGTGGCGCAGCCCCATGACGGTGAGCTGGGAGAACAGCCGGACGCGTGACAGCGCGCCACCGAGGAACTGCTTGTAGACGGGCGGCGCCGGCGCCTTCATCGCGACGGCCGGCGCGAGCGCGAGCGTGGAGAAGACGGCGCGGGCTGCGCCCACGACGGCGGCAGCGATCGAGGTCGCAGCCGCGATCAAGTAGATGTCGGCGTCCCAGCGGAAGAGCAGGAAGGGGAAGCTGTAGAACTGCGAATAGAGCTCGGTCAGTCCCCGGCCGAGCCAGGTGCCGGCGACGAAGCCGATCGCGACCCCGCCGACCGCGATCAGGATGACGAGCTTCAGATAGTGCCACGCCACGGCGACGCTTCCGTAGCCGAGCGCCTTCAGCAGCCCGATCTGCTCGCGCTCCAGTGCGACCAGGCGCGACAGGATCATGTTGATGAGGAACGCGGACACCAGCAGGAAAACCGGCGGGATGATCTTCGCCATGCCCGAGAGCTGCGTCAGCTCGCCGTCCAGGAAGGCGTTCGACAGCTGGTCCTTGCGGGCGTAGGCGCCGGTCCCGCCATAGGGCGCGAGTATGTCGTCCACGGCGTCGATCACCGCCGCCTCGCGCGCGCCGCGCAGCAGGCGCAGGCTGACGTCGTTGAAGGCGCCGTCGAGGTCGAAGAGCGGCGCGAGAACGGGCTCCGCCATCCAGAGCACGCCGAAGCGGCGGTCGTCCGGCATCATGTCGCCGGGGCCGAGCGCATAGACGAACTCCGGCGACAGCGCGATGCCGGCCACGGTGATCGTCGCCTTCGAGCCGTTGAGGATGGCCTGGAAGGTGGAACCGGGGACGAAGCCGTGCGCATTGGCGAAGTTCTCGTTGACAACCGCCTCGACGCCGCGGCCCTCTTCCGGCAGCCGGCCGCTCCTGAGGAAGAGCGCATTCACGGCCGGCTCGCGGCCTTCGGGCAGCGAGATCGCGAAACCCGTCGCCGGCTCGCGCATGCCCGGCACGTCGAGGAGCACCGCCCGCCTCACCCTCGTTTCCACGGCGGCGACGTCGGGGATGGCCCGGAGCGCCTCCGCGGCCGATCGCGGGGCGCGCGTGGCGGAGGCGAAGACGTCGCCGAAGCGGTAGCGCTCGTAATAGGCGGTGCGGGTTTCCTCCAGCGAGCGGTAGGCCCCGATCGCGAGGATGAGCGTCGCCACCCCGCAGGCGAGCACGAGGGCGACCGCGAGCGCCTGCGCCCACAGGCGCTTCAGATCGCGCAGCAGCTTGATGTCGAGCGCCTTCATCGTCACCACGCCACGTCGGCGGGACGGGCCCGCTCGGCGTTCTCGTGCATCTCGACGATCCGCCCGTCCGAAAAGGTGAAGACGCGGTGCGCGATGCGGCGGATCTCGGCATTGTGGGTGATGATCGCCGTGCTGGTCCCGAACGACTCGTTGACGGTGGAAAGCGCTTCCAGCACGCGCACCCCGGTGCGCGAATCGAGTGCGCCGGTCGGCTCGTCGCAAAGGAGCACCTCTGGCCGCTTCGCGATGGCGCGCGCGATCGCGACCCGCTGCTGTTCGCCGCCGGAGAGCTGCGCGGGGAAATGCCCGACCCTGTCCCCGAGCCCGACGATCTCGAGCGCTTCCTCCGGCTTCATCGGGTCGCGGGCGACCTCCGTGACGAGGGCGACGTTTTCCTTGGCGGTGAGGCTCGGGACGAGGTTGTAGAACTGGAAGACGAAGCCGACGTGGTCGCGCCGGTAGGCGGTCAGCTGCCGCTCGGAAAATTGCGTCAGCTCCTCGCCGCGGAACCGGACCGAACCCGAGCTCGCCGAATCGAGGCCGCCGATGATGTTGAGGAGCGTCGACTTCCCGCTGCCCGACGGGCCGAGCAGTACCGCCAACTCGCCCTCGTAGAGAACGGCATCGACGCCGCGCAGCGCCTCCACGACGACGTCGCCCGTCCGGTAGACCTTGGTCACCTTCTCGATGGTGAAGACCGGCTCCGGCAATGTGGCGCTCCGAATGTCCAAGGCCGTCCGGGTACAAGCCGAACAAAGCAGGGGCCTTGATGCGGATCAACCCTTGCCTGTGCCCGGCCGGCTCTGGCTATATTCGGTCGAGGCACCGGTCCGGCACATGGGGCACGCGCGATGATCGACCCTGAATTCCTCGTACGCGCCATATCCTCGGGCGCCGGCCGCGAGCCTGCGGACCTGGTCCTGAAGAACGTCCGGGTCCTCGACGTGATCACCGGCGCGGTGGAGGCGATGGACGTCGCGATCGTCGGCGACCGCATCGTCGGCACCCACGCAACCTATGAGGGCCGGGAGACGCTCGACGGGAGCTCGCTCTTCTGCGTGCCGGGCTTCATCGACACCCACCTGCACGTGGAGTCCTCGCTGGTCACACCGTTCGAGTTCGAGCGCTGCGTGCTTCCGCACGGCGTCACCACGGCCATCTGCGACCCGCACGAGATCGCGAATGTCCTCGGCTCCGAGGGGATCCGGTATTTCCTGGATTGCGCCGAGCGCATGGTGATGGATCTGCGCGTCCAGCTCTCCTCCTGCGTCCCGGCGACCCGGTTCGAAACGTCGGGGGCCGACCTGGCTGCGGGCGATCTCGTCGCCCTGCGCGATCATCCGAAGGTGATCGGGCTGGCGGAGTTCATGAACTTCCCGGGCGTGATCCACTGCGATCCGGGCGCGATCGCGAAGCTCTCGGCCTTCGGGGGCGGCCACATCGACGGCCATGCGCCGCTCCTCGGCGGCACCGCGCTCAACGCCTATCTCGCCGCCGGCATCCGCACCGAGCACGAGGCGACGAGCGCGGCGGAAGCCCGCGAGAAGCTCGCCAAGGGCATGATCATTCTCGTTCGCGAAGGATCGGTCTCGAAGGATCTCCATGCCCTCGCGGAGGTGCTCGATGCCGACACCGCCTCCGTGATGGCGCTCTGCACCGACGATCGGAATCCGCTCGACATCGCCGAGCAGGGCCACCTCGACTACATGATCCGCGAGCTGATCCGGCTCGGGCGGCCGCGGCATCTCGTCTACCGCGCCGCCTCATGGTCGGCCGCGATGGCGTTCGGCCTGCGGGACCGCGGCCGGGTTGCGCCCGGATGGCGGGCCGACCTCGTGCTGGTCGAAGACCTCGATGCGTGCCGTGTGCACGGCGTGATCGCCGGCGGGCGGATCGTCGCGGACGCCCTGTTCGAGGCGCGCAGCGCGGTGGCACCGGTCGGCCTCGACAGCATGAAGGCGGCAGAGGTCGCCGCTGCCGACTTCCGCATCCCGGCCCGCCCGGGCGCGACACCCGTCATCGGGGTGGTGCCCGGCCGCATCATCACCGAGCGGCTCGAGATGCGCCTGCCGGAGCGCGACGGCGAGGCCCTGGCCGATCCCGCCAAGGACGCGGTCAAGGTGGCGGTGGTGGCGCGCCACGGCGTCAACCGCAACATCGGGCGCGGCTTCGTCCATGGTTTCGGGCTGAAGCTCGGTGCGATCGCCTCCTCCGTCGGCCATGACAGCCACAACATCACCGTGGTCGGGGCGGACGATTCCGACATGGCGGCGGCCGTGAACCGGATCCGCGCCTTGAACGGCGGCTTCGTGGTGGTGGAAGCGGGCTCGGTCACGGCCGAACTCGCGCTGCCGATCGCCGGCCTGATGAGCTCGGCGCCCTTCGAGATCGTCCACGACGCCCTCATCGACCTGCGGCGCGCGGCCAGGAACCTCGGCTGCACGCTCCCCGAGCCCTTCCTTCAGGTCGCCTTCCTGCCGCTCCCCGTGATCCCGCATCTCAAGGTGACCGACCTCGGGCTGTTCGACGTCGACCGGTTCGAGCTGGTGGGCTGACGCCGTCGCCGTCTCGCCCTCAGGCGATCGGCGCTCTCCCCACCTGAAGGCGCCCCCGCAACCGGGAGTTAAGCCTTCCTTCACGGCGCGGTGTTACGCCTTCTCCACCATGATGCTGCATTTCCTTTGTCGGGCTTTCCGCGCTCAAGGCAATTTTCAATGTTTCGGCCCCATCTACGGGAGGAGTTGCAGCAGGCTTCATCCGGGCTCTGTGGCTTTCGGCTGCATCCGAACGATGCGCGCCTAAGGGAGGCAAGCGGGTAGATGGCGCTCATTGTCATCCTCGACGATCGGGCCACCAACCGGCAGATCTTCACCAGGCTCGCCTCGACGATCGAGCCGAACGTTTCCGTCGAGAGCTTCGAAGACCCGCTCGTCGCCCTGGCCTGGATGGCCGGCAACGTCCCGGACCTCGTCATCACCGACTACAAGATGCCGAACATAGACGGGGCCGAGTTCACGCGCCGGTTCCGCGACATGCCACAATGCGCCGACGTGCCGGTTATCGTGCTCACCGTCTACGAGGAGCGCAGCTTCCGGCACCAGGCGCTGGAGGCCGGCGCGACGGACTTCCTGCAGAGCCCGGTCGACCACAACGAGTTCGTCACGCGCGCCCGCAATCTGCTGAAGCTCAGGAAGCAGCAGCTGCTCCTGGCCGACCGGGCCTCGAACCTGGAGCGCGCGCTCATCGACAGCGAGAAGTCGCGCGCCGAGGAACTGCGCAACAGCAGCGAGCGGCTCGCCCAGGTGATCGACACCGTCCCCGCGATGATCAGCGCGGTCGACCGGGACGGCCGCTGCATCTTCGAGAATGCCTGGCATGTCGCGGTTCAGGGCAGTGCCCCGGAATCCGGGGGCGCCGAAGGCGCATCCCTCAGCCGGGCCCAGCGCCTGCAGCGCCATCGGAAGCTCGACGCCCAGGTCTTCAGGACGGGGCGAGCGCTGCCGAGCTTCGAGGAGGAGGTCATCGACCGTGACGGCAACAGCCGGCATTTCCTGACCACCAAGTCGCCGTTGCGGGACGCCAGCGACCATGTGTCGGGCGTCCTCACCACTGCGCTCGAGATCACGGAGCGGAAGAACGCCGAGGCACACCTCGTCCACCTCGTCCATCACGATCCGTTGACCGATCTCCCGAACCGCGTCCTTCTGACGGAGCGGCTGGGTCGCGAGCTGCGCGACGCCCGCTCGTCGGACGGGACGGTCGCGCTCCACCTCCTCGATCTCGACGGCTTCAAGAGCGTGAACGACGTGCTCGGGCACAGCCGGGGCGATCTCCTGCTCAAGATCGTCGCGGAGCGGCTGAGCGGGGTCGCCGGCGAGGGCGATCTGGTCGCGCGCCTCGGCGGGGACGAGTTCGCGGTGCTTCAGACCGGACCCGATGCGCGCGAGCGCATCGAGGAGATGGCGACACGGATCTCCGACGCCGTCGCCCGGCCCGCGATGATCGACGGCCACGAACTCGACGCCAGCATCAGCATCGGAACCACGGTCTTCCCCGATGACGGCGACACCGCCGAGGAGCTCCTGAAGACGGCCGACCTCGCGATGTACCGGGCCAAGGCGGCGGGCGGCGCATCGCACCGCTTCTTCACGCCCGACATGCGGACCGAGGCCCGAAATGCGATCCTCCTCGACGCCGAGCTGCGGCGGGCGATCGACCAGGACCAGTTCGTCCTCTACTACCAGCCGCAGGTCCACGTCGCGACCGGCCAGATCGTCGGCGCCGAGGCGCTCCTGCGCTGGGACAGGCCGGGCCAGGGCATCGTCCAGCCCGGCAGCTTCCTCGGCCGTGCCGAGGAGAACGGCCTCATCGTGCCCATCAACGAATGGGTGCTGCGCGCAGCCTGCCAGGAGGCCCAGCGCTGGCGCCGGCTTGGCCTGCCGGCGCTTCGCGTCGCGGTGAACATGTCGCCGCTGCAGTTCCGGCGCCAGAACGTGTGCGAGCAGGTCGCCGCCGCCTTGCGCGAGACCGGGCTCGACCCGCGCCGGCTGGAGCTGGAGCTCACCGAGAACATCGTGATGGAGAACGTCGATTCCGTCGTGAACGACCTCGGCAGCCTGCAGAAGATGGGCGTGCAGTTCTCCCTCGACGATTTCGGGACTGGCTATTCCTCCTTCAAGTACGTGAAGAACTTCCCGATCGACCGGCTCAAGATCGACCAGTACTTCATCCGGGCGATGAGCGAGAACGGCCGCGACCTGGCGATCGTGCGGGCGATCATCAGCATGGCGAAGACCCTCGGCTTCGCCGTCACGGCGGAGGGCGTCGAGACCTACGAGCAGATGCAGCTCCTCGCCACGGAGAGCTGCGACGAGGTGCAGGGCTATTTCTTCAGCCGCCCGCTGCCGGCCGAAGAGTTCGTCGCCCTCGTGCGGTCGCAGTCGCGCCTCGCGCACACGGCCTGAGGGAACGGAATGAGCGCCGGCGCCGCCGTATCGTCCGCAATGCGGTCCCCCCTGTCCTGGCTGCGCGCGCGCCTGCGGGGGCGTCCGGACAGCGAGCACGAGATGATGATCAATCGTCTCGTGATCAGCACGCTGATCCTGACCTATCTTTCCACCAAGATCGTCTTCGGCGAGACCGGCGCGGTCGAGCCGCTCGTGATCGGAGCGAGCTACGCGGGATTCTCGCTCGCGCTGTGCACGCACCTCCTCGCGCGCCCCGGCGTCTGCGTGCCGCGGCGCTATCTCGGCATGCTGGGCGATCTGGGGATGCTCTCCTACGGTATGCATGCGGGCGGCGAGATCACCGCCGTGCTCTACCCGATCTATCTCTGGACCATCTTCGGGAACGGCTTCCGCTTCGGCATTCCGTACCTCCTCGCCTCCGCCGCAATCGCGCTCGCCGGCTTCGGCCTCGTGATCCTGACCACGGACTACTGGTTCAGCCACGGCGGCCTTTCGCTCGGGCTCCTCTTCGGCCTCGTCATCCTGCCGCTCTATTGCGCCACGCTGATCCGCAAGCTGGAGCGCGCGCGTGCCGCCGCCGAGCAGGCGAGCCGCGCCAAGAGCATGTTCCTCGCGAGCGTCAGCCACGAGCTGCGCACGCCGCTCAACGCCATCATCGGCATGAGCGAACTGCTCGGCGCGACGGATCTCGACGAGGAGCAGGCCGACATGGCCCACACCGTGCGCACGTCGGGAGCCTCCCTGCTCGCCCTCATCAACGATCTGCTCGACTTCTCCCGGCTCGAGGCCGGCAAGATGCCGAGCGAGGTCGTCGAGTTCGACCTCTACGAGGCGCTCGACGACGTCCGCGCGATGGTCACGGCGCAGGCGGCGGCGAAGGACCTGCATCTCGCCGTACACGTCGCGCCGCGGGCACCGCAGCTGGTGCGCGGCGACGTGCGGCACCTGAAGGAGATCCTGCTCAACCTCGCCGGCAATGCGGTCAAGTTCACCGATGCCGGTGGCGTCGTCCTCGCCGTCGATGCCGTCCCTTCGGAAGGAGACCTGACGCAGCTGCGCTTCGAGGTGAGCGACACCGGGATCGGGATCGCACCGGACGCGACGAAGCGGATCTTCGAGTCCTTCAGCCAGGCGGACGAGACGATCATCAACCGCTACGGCGGCACCGGCCTCGGCCTCGCCATCGCGAAGCAGCTCGTCGCGCTGATGGGCGGCGAGATCGGCGTCGAGAGCCGGCCTGGCGATGGCAGCACGTTCTGGTTCACGGCGCTGGTCGGGAGGTCGGCCGCGCCCGCTGCCCCGCTTCCGGCCGCCGCCGCCGTTCTCGTCGTTGCGGGCGATCCCGAGCGCGCCGACGCGCTCGCCGCATCCGTCCGCGAACTCGGGATCCTGCCTGCGGTCGCGCGCTCGGCGGACGAGGCGGTCGCGACGGCGGAACGCCTGGCGGACGGCGGGGCGGGGAGGATCGCCGTCCTGCTCGACCCGAACGGGCTTGCCGACGACGCGGCGGCCCTCGCCGCGATCATCGAGGCGCATGCCGGCGGGCGTGCCCGCACCATCCTGTCGGCCGGAGCCGCCGCGCCCGGCCTGCCGGACCTCGCGATCCGCCGCCAGTTCGTCACGGCGCTCGACGAGGACGCCGTCGCGGGTGGGCTTGCCGCTGCCCTCCGGATCGCCCTCGGGGCGCAGGCGGGACGGGAGCCTGGTCAGGCTTCGGCTCTCGACGGCCAGCCGCGCCGGCCCCTCCACATCCTCATCGCCGAGGACAACCGGACGAACCAGAAGGTGCTGTCGAAGATCCTGGAGCGCGCCGGCCACACGTCCACCATCGCCGAGAACGGCGAAGAGGCGCTCGACCTCCTGGCCGACCACGCCTTCGACGTCGTGCTGATGGACGTCAACATGCCGGTGCTGGACGGCATCGAGGCGACCAAGCTCTACCGCTTCGCCTCGATCGGGCGCCGCCGGGTGCCGGTGATCGCGCTCACCGCCGACGCCACGCCGGAGGCGCGCGAGCGTTGCCTCGAAGCGGGGATGGACGCCTGCGCGAGCAAGCCGATCGACCCGCGTGCGCTGCTCGCCCTTCTCGAGGCGTCCGTGCCGGACGAGGCGGGCGCGGTGCCCGAACTGCCCCGCGACGACAAGGTCGTGACCGCGATCGCCAAGCATCCCCGCTTCAAGCCGAGCAGCCATCCTGCCCTTGATCACGTCGCGCTGGCGGATCTCGAGGCGCTCGGAGGCAAGGATTTCGTCAACGAGGTCGTGCGGGAATTCGTCGACGATGCCGAGCGCGTCATCGTCGACCTGGAGCACGCCGCCCGGATGGCCGACGTCCCCGCTTTCCGCGATCTCGCGCATGCCTTGCGCAGCGGTGCCGCCAACATCGGCGCGCAGGCGATCTACGAGCTCTGCCTGTCCTGGCGCGACATGCCGTACGACCGCCTCACCCGCGAGGGCCCGGCCTGCGTCGAGAAGCTGCGCACGGAGTTCGAGCGCGTGCGTGCGAGCATCGATAGTGCCGTCCCGGACCTGCGCGCGCGCAAGCCGGGCTGAGCCGCGCCGTCCTATCCGGCCGCCTTGCGCTCGGCGTCGAGCGCCCGCCGCTTGTCCTGCGCCCCGGCCAGGCGTTCCATCTTGCGCAGGTCCACTTCCGTGAGCCGGAGCGCGGCCTCGACCCAGATGTCGACCACGTCCGCCAGTTCCTCGTAGGGGAGCGGATTGACCCGCTTGCGGACCTGGTGGATGGCGCGTTCCGCGCTCTGGCGGCGCGGGTTGCGCGCAACGTATTCCCGCACCGCCGATTCGCCCTGCCCATCTGCGACGACGAGGTCGACGAGGCCCATCTCGTGCAGTTCGTCGGCCGTGTAGATCCGGCCGCTCATGATCATCTTGGTCGCGCGCGCCGCGTCGAGGCGCCGCGAGATGAAGCTGTAGGCGCCCATGCCGGGGAAGAGGTTGAAGAGGATCTCCGGCAGCCCGAAGCGGGCGCCGCGTTCGGCCACGATCACGTCGCAGGACAGCGCCGCCTCGAAGCCGCCGCCGAGCGCATCGCCGGCGACGAGCGCGATCGTGACCAGCGGCTGCCCGTAGGACACGGAGTTCTCGTACACCACGTCGATGCAGGCGCGCGCATAGGCCGAAAGGGCGGTGCGGTCCTGCGCCCGGATGCGGCCGGCGAAGAGGTTGAGGTCGCCGCCGAGGTTGAAGATGCCCGGCAGGCGCGACCCGACCACGAAGTAGCGCAGCGGCTCCGCACCGCTTGCCGCCCGTTCGGCGCCGAGCTGGCGGACCGAGCGCTGCATGCGGGCGAGGTCCCGCAGGAGGCCCGGCGTGTAGCTGGGGGGACCGGCCGGCCGCATCATGCACCAGAAAGTGCGCGTGCCCTCGTCGAAGGCGACGTCGAGCTCGTCGTAATGATCCGGCGAGAAGGGGACCTGGCGGATCGGGGCGCCGAGCCCGGGCGCCGCCGCCCGCCTCCGCGC
>JAEZEK010000262.1 GCA_023417735.1 Pseudomonadota bacterium
ACCTCCTAAAGCACCATCCGGCGACCCGGCACATCCCGGTCCACATCATCTCGGTGGTGGAGGACGAGGCGCGGCTGCGCTCGCATCTCGGCGCGGTGCACTACAGCGGCAAGCCCGTCAGCCGCGAGGAGCTCCTCGACGTCTTCGGCGATTTGCGGACGCTGATCGCCCGGCCGGAACGCCGGCTCCTCGTCGTGCGGGCCTCGCCGGCCGAAGCCGGAGAGCTGGACATGCTCGACGCCGTGAAGGGGCTGACGATCGTGGAGGCGAACGCGCGCAAGGCGGCCCGCCTCATCCGGGACGAGACGTTCGACTGCATCATGGTCACCGCCGGGAAGGGCTCGACGAGCCTCGTCTCCTTCGTCGACCAGCTCGTGAAGGACCGGACCAACCGCAAGGTGCCGGTCATCGTGCGGGTGCTGGAGGCGCTCGACGGCGACCTGGAGGCCGCGCTCCGCGGCCGCGGCCCGGTGGTCATTTCCGGCCGCAACACGGCCGGCCTGACGCTCGACGAACTGACGCGCGCGCTCCATCTGCCGCTGGCCATGCTGCCGGAGGCGGTGCAATCGCAGATCGAGGAGCTCAGGCGCCACGATCCGCTGCTCAAGGGCCGGAAGATCGCCATCATCGACGACGACATCCGGAACATATTCTCGCTGACCGCCATTCTCGAGCAGCACTTCGTGGACGTGATCCATGCGGAGGACGGCCGCCAGGGCATCGAACTGGTCAGGGCCAACCCGGATCTCGATGCCGTTCTCGTCGACATCATGATGCCGGAGGTGGACGGTTACGAGGTCATGCGCGAGCTTCGCGCCATCGACGAGGTGAAGGACATTCCGCTGATCGCCGTGACGGCCAAGGCCATGAAGGAGGATCGGGACCGCTGCTTCGAGGCCGGCGCGTCCGACTACCTCTCCAAGCCGGTCGACCTCGACGAGATGCTCTCGGTCCTGCGCACCTGGCTCCAGCGGAACACGGGTTGACGGATGGCGTTGGCGCGGCAGCAAGACGGCGGCAGCCCGATCCCTGAGGCCCGTCCCGGCGAGGCGGGCGAGTTCGCCCGCATCCTGGCGGTCGACGACGATCCGGCCAACCTGATCGCGATCCAGGCGATCCTCGGCGAGCTCGAACAGCCCATCGTATGCGTGCGCTCCGGCGAGGAGGCGCTGCGCCGCCTCCTCAAGGAGGAGTTCGCCGTCATCCTTCTCGACGTGCTGATGCCGGGGCTCGACGGCTACGAGACGGCCGCGATCATCCGCGCCCGCGAGCGCACCAAGCACGTCCCGATCATCTTCCTCTCGGCCGTGAACAAGGAGTCCGGCCATCTCGCGCGCGGCTACGCGGCGGGCGCCGTCGACTTCGTGTTCAAGCCGGTCGACCCGCTGATGCTGCGCTCCAAGGTCGCCGTCTTCATCGAGCTCCACAAGCGGGCCCAGGAGATCCGCCGCCAGGCCGAGCACGAGAAGCGGCTGCTTGCCGACAACCTCCTGGTCCGAACCGAGCAGATGCGCACGGAGGCGGCGCTGGAGCGGAGCCTCGCCCAGCAGTCGGCGGTCATCGAGGCCCTCCCGCTCGCCCTCTACACGGCCCGCTCCGTCGACGAGTTCCGGTCCCGCAAGCTGGTCGGCGGACGGCTCGAGGGCCTGGTCGGCCATGGCGGCGACGTCGACGGCGAGATCCGGAACTGGTTCGACTGGGTCCACCCCGACGACAGGCCGCGCATCCTCTCCGCCTTCGAGGAGGCGACCGAGACGAAGGTGTTCTCGGCCGAGTACCGCCTGAAATGCCGGGACGGCGCCTACCGCTGGTTCTCCGACCGGGCGACCTTCAGCAAGACCGACCGGCGCGAGCAGTTCGGCATCCTGCTCGACATCACCGAGCGGCGGCGCCTCGAGGAACAGCTCGTGCATGCCCAGAAGATCGAGGCGATCGGGCAGATGACCGGCGGCATCGCGCACGATTTCAACAACATGCTCAGCGTCATCATCGGCAGCCTCGACCGCGCGCTCGCGATGCCGATCGAGGACGAAAGGCTCTCCTCGCGGCTCAACCTCGCCATGCAGGCGGCCGTCAGCTGCGCGGACCTGACGAAGCGGCTCCTGAGCTTCGCCCGGCGCCAGGCGCTCGAGCCGAAGGGCATCAGGCTGTGCGACGAGCTGATCCGGCTCGAGAAGATCCTCGCGCGCCTGCTCGAGGAGCGCATCCCCGTCGAGATGACGTGCGAATCGGAGGTCTGGCCGGTCTATCTCGACGCCTCGCAGCTCGAGGCCGCGATCGTCAATCTCGTCATCAACGCCCGTGACGCGATGCCCGGCGGCGGCGCGATCAGGATCACGGCCCTGAACCGCCCCGCCGGCGACGCGGCGCTGGCGGGCCTCGACCTGCCGCAAGGGGACTATGTCGAGCTCGCCGTCGCCGACAGCGGGTCGGGCATGTCGGAGGAGGTGAAGGCGCACGCCTTCGAGCCGTTCTTCACCACCAAGGAAGCCGGCCCGGGCACCGGCCTCGGCCTCAGTTCGATCTACGGCTTCATGCGCCAGTCGGGCGGCACGGTGACGATCGACAGCGAGCTGGGAACGGGCACCACGGTCCGGCTCTTCCTGCCGCGCGCCCTGGACGAGCGGCGGAGGGGCGCGCGCCGGCGGCGCAAGCCGCCGCAGCAGCGCATGGCCGGCGCCGACCCGGCGCGGATCCTCCTGGTCGAGGACGAGGAGAAGGTGCGCGCGCTCGCGGCCTCGATGCTCGAGGAACTCGGCGTCGACGTCGTCAGCGCGGCGAACGGCGACGAGGCGGCGCGCCTCTTCGAGCAGGATGCCGGCATCTCCGCGCTCTTCACGGATTGCATGATGCCGGGCACGCTCGACGGCCCGCGCCTGGCGGAATCGCTCCGGAGCCGGATCCCCGACCTTCCGGTGCTCTTCACCTCGGGATTCCTCGGCATGAACTCGATCGAGATGAACTGGCGAGGCATCGCCTTCCTGCGGAAGCCCTATTCCGCGGCCGAACTCGCCGACGCGCTCGCGGCGCTGGGCATCCCGGTGAACGCGCCGGCCGCTGCCGGAAGCGCCTGATGGCGGGCGGGACCCGGTTGCATCGCCGCGGTCGCGGGGCGATCGCCGGTTTCGCCTGCGCCGCCGCGCTCCTCCTCCTGCACGCCTCCTCGCCGGGTCATGGCGTGGAGCTCCGCGG
>JAEZEK010000356.1 GCA_023417735.1 Pseudomonadota bacterium
CCCGGGGCAGATCGTTCAGGCCGCCGTGGTGCGGGCGCGCAGGTCCATGAACGCGCGCCAGCCGCCTAGCGCCGTGATCTCCTCGGCGCCGGCGAGCCCTGCCGGCTCGCACAGGAAGCCCGGGACCTCGCTGCCGTCCTCGAGCCTGACCTTGCCGGTTCCGAGCGGGGCGGGGATCGCCGCCACGAAGCGTCCGAAGGCTGCCGGGGGGAGGGACCAGATCTCGACCTCCAGCCCCGGGCCGCGATGGTGGCGGTCGCGGACGAGGCCGGGCTTCGGCGGATCGGTGTCCGGCAGGACGTAGAGCCGGTAGTCCGGTGCCGTACGGCAGCGCTTCACCAGCGTGCCGCCCGCGGCCACGAGTTCGCCGTTGAGCGGCATTCCGGAAAGATGCGCTCCCACCACCATGATCGGCAGCGCGTCCGTCAATGGCACTGGCGGATTGCGGACGGCCTTCGTCCGGTCAATCCCCGAACCACATTGCGCCGCCGCGTGCATCGCATGGGCGAAGGGCGCGAGCGCCTCGTCGCTGTCGCCCGGGCCGAACAGGGTGACGCCGAAGGGCAACCCCTTTCCCGTGAAGCCGGCCGGCACAGAGATCGCGGCGAGACCCATCAGGTTGGCGAAGTTCGTATAGAGCCCGAGCCGAGCGTTGAGCGCGACCGGGTCGGCCCGCATCGCATCCACGGTCGGGATACCGGGCGCCGTCGGCAGCATGAGCAGGTCGGCCTTCGCCCATTCCGCTTCGGCCGCGCGGCGGCACGCGAGCAGACGGTACTGGCCGCGATACGCCTCGACCGCCGTCCGGCTCTGCGCCCCCAAGACGATCGCGCGCACCGCCGGGTCCATGCTGTCCGGACGCGCCGTCGCGAAGCCCTCGATCGCAGCGAGCCGCTCGGCCACCCACGGTCCGTCGTAAAGGAGCGCGGCGGCCTCGCGGAAGGGGGCGTAGTCGATCGTCGCGATCTGCGCGCCGAGCGCCTCCGCCCGTGCGATCGCCTCCGCATAGAGCCGCCCGTTGTCCTGGCTGCCGAGGAAGGCGCGGTCGCCGTCCGCGAGCACGCCGATGCGCAGCTTCCGCCCCGGCAGTGCAACGTCTGCGAAGCGGCGGCTGAACGGGTCGGCCGCGTCGAAGCCCTCCGCCACGCGGCGGACCTCGGTGGCGTCGGCGACGCTGCAGGCGAAGACGGTAACCACGTCGAGCGACCGGCAGGCCGGCACCACGCCCGTGATCGGCACCCGGCCGGGCGTCGGCTTGACGCCCACGATGTTGTTGAACGCGGCCGGCACCCGGCCGGAGCCGGCCGTATCGGTGCCGAGGGAGAAGGCGGCGAGCCCGGCGGCGACGGCGACCGCCGAGCCGGAGCTCGACCCGCCCGACACGTAGTCGGGATCGAAGACGCAGCGGGGCGCGCCGTAGGGCGAGCGCGTCCCGTTCAGGCCCGTCGCGAACTGGTCGAGATTGGTCTTGCCGAGGAGGAGCGCGCCGGCCGCGACGAGCCGGGCGACGACGGTCGCGTCGCGCTCGGGATCGTAGGCGAAGTCCGGGCAGCCGGCGGTCGTCGGCAGGCCCGCGACGTCGATGTTGTCCTTCACGACGAAGGGGATGCCCCAGAGCGGGAGGGCGTCAGGCTCGGGCGCGCGCTCCACGAGCGCCCTTGCGGCGGAAAGGAGCGCCTCGTCCGGCACCCGGGTGATGAAGATCGCGGGGTCCTTCGCAGCGCGGATGCGCGCGATGGCGGTCTCCGCCATCATGGCCGGCGTGCCGCCGCCCGCATAGAAGGCACGCAGCGATGCGAAATCGAGCAGGTCGGGCAGCGTCGTCATGCATCCTCCAGAACGGCCAGCACGTCGCCCGCCTTGACCGTCTGGCCGGGGCGCGTGCGCAGGCCCGCGACGCGGCCGCGGCTCGGCGCAGGCACCGTGATCTCCATCTTCATCGATTCCAGGATCAGCATCGGCTCGCCCGCCTCGATCAGCGCGCCCGGCTCGACGAGGATCCTCCAGACGCTGCCCGGCACCGGCGAGTAGAGGCCGCTGCAGCCCTCGGGAACGGAAGGCTCGGCGGCGGAGGGTCCTGCCTCCGTCACCGCCGGCATCTCCGCGCCGGTCTCCTTCCAGCGCGCGCGC
Organism: Pseudomonadota bacterium; assembly: GCA_023417735.1. Classification (GTDB taxonomy): domain Bacteria; phylum Pseudomonadota; class Alphaproteobacteria; order Rhizobiales; family Afifellaceae; genus Propylenella. The sequence continues at coordinate 2,131 of JAEZEK010000356.1, forward strand.
TCTTCATGGAACGCAGCCTCGCGCCGGGCGGTGAAGGCTGCGATCTCGCGGCGATCGCGCGCGAGGCCGGCGAGGTGCCCGGCATAGCCGAACCGGCTCTCCTCGATCCGGATCGGGTAGCCGCCGTGCGGGAAGGCGCGGCGCGCCTCCGCGAGCTCCGCCTCGTCCACCTCGTAGAAGCGGATCTGGTCGAAGTAGCGCAGGAGCCACGGGTGCCCCGGCTCGAACTCCCGGGTCGTGCGCCAGGTGTTCCAGACCTGGATCGTCCGCCCGAAGAGCTGGTAGCCGCCCGGCCCCTCCATGCCGTAGATGCAGAGATAGGCGCCGCCGATGCCCACGGCGTTCTCGGGCGTCCAGGTCCGCGCCGGATTGTACTTCGTGGTCACGAGCCGGTGGCGCGGATCGAGCGGCGTGGCGACCGGCGCGCCGAGATAGACGTCGCCGAGCCCGAAGACGAGGTAGCGCGCGTCGAAGACGATGCGCCGTACCGCCTCCTCGTCGGGCAGCCCGTTGATGCGGCGGATGAACTCGATGTTCGACGGGCACCACGGCGCGTCCGGGCGGACGGTTTCCTGGTACTTCCGCTTGGCCAGCCGCACCTGCGGGTCATTCCAGGACAGCGGCAGGTGGACGATGCGGCTCGGCAGTTCGACCGCATCGATCGGGGGCAGCCCGCTTTCGATCTCCCCGAGAAGGCCGAGAAGGCGGGTCCGGGGGAGCCTGTCCGGGTCGTAATGGACCTGGAGCGAGCGGATGCCCGGCGTCAGGTCGAGAATGCCCGGCAGGCGTGCCGCCTCCAGCGCTTGGGCGAGCACATGCACGCGCAGCCGCAGCCCGACGTCGAGCGTCATGTCGCCGTACTCGACGAGGATGTTGGAATCTCCCTGCCGGCGGTAGACGACCGGGACCTCGGCCTCGGGCCGGCCGCCGACGATGGCGGAGCCCGCTTGCGGACAGGCGAGCGGGACCGGCCCGGCAGGCGGATCGTCTGGGCGGGCTGCCGGCCTGAACCGCACCCGGTCGCCGGGCTTCAGCTGGCCGAGCTTCCAGAGGTCGGATCGGGCGACGACCGCCGGACAGACGAAGCCGCCGAGGCTCGGCCCGTCCGGGCCGAGGATGATGGGCGTGTCTCCGGTGAAGTCGATCGCGCCCACGGCGTAGGCGTTGTCGTGGAGGTTGGAGGGGTGGAGCCCCGCCTCGCCGCCGTCGCGGCGCGCCCATTCGGGCTTCGGCCCGACGAGACGCACGCCCGTGCGGTCGCTGTTGAAATGGACCTCGTAGGTCGCGGAGAACAGCGTTCCCACATCCGCTTCGGTGAAGAAGTCGGGCGCGCCCTGCGGGCCGTACACCACCGCCAGCTCCCATTCGCGCCCGAACTCCGGGAGATCGACGGGGCGAGGCTCCTGCGGGGCCGCCTCGCCGACGCGGAGGAGGTCGCCGGGCTTCAGCGCGCCGGTGGCATGGCCGCCGAAGGCGCCGAGCGTGAACGTCGCGCGCGAGCCGAGGACCTCCGCCGCCGCAAAGCCGCCGCGGACCGCGAGATAGGTGCGCTGCCCGCCGCCCTCGATCGCCCCGAGCTTCAGCACCTGGCCGGCGGGCACCGGGATCGGTTCGCCATATGGCAGTCGCTCGCCGTCGAGCGTCGCCGGCATGTGCGCGCCGGCGAGCGCGATCACGAGGCCCTCGCCGGCGAAGCGGAGCGTCGGGCCGCTCGCCGTCATCTCGAGGGCCGGCGCCTCGCCGTCATTGCCGACGGCGGCGTTGGCGAGCCG
>JAEZEK010000394.1 GCA_023417735.1 Pseudomonadota bacterium
CCGGCCTGCGCCGGCCTCGGCGAAACCGGCGCGAAGCGGCGGGGAAACCCGATCGCCGGGCGGCGAAAAGAGCCCGAAACGGCAGGCTTCTATCAGGCGTCATCGCTTCCCCGGAGGACAATTGCGATGAACGCCCCCGTCAGCGTGTGGCCGCAGAAGACGCGCGAGCTGCACAACCACCACTTCGATTCGACCGTCTGGAACGACTTCGCCTTCCGCGACGGCGACATCGTCATCGGCACCTATGCCAAGTCCGGGACGACCTGGACGCAGCAGATCGTCGCCCAGCTGCTCTTCCAGGGCGCCGAGGACCTCGACGTCGCGGACATGTCGCCCTGGATCGACCTGCGCGTGCCGCCGAAGGAAATGAAGCTCGCCGCGGTCGAGCAGCAGCGGCACCGGCGGTTCCTCAAGACGCACCTGCCGGTCGACGCGCTCGTCTTCTCGCCGAAGGCCCGGTACATCTATGTCGGCCGCGATGGCCGCGACGTGGTGTGGAGCATGTACAACCACCACGCCAACGCCAATGCGGCCTGGTATGCGGCGCTGAACGACACGCCCGGCCGCGTCGGCCCGCCGATCGAGCCGCCGCCGGCTTCCATCAGGCAGTACTTCCACGACTGGCTCGAGCGCGACGGCCATCCGTTCTGGCCGTTCTGGGCGAACGTGCGCTCCTGGTGGGAGGTGCGCGACCTGCCCAACGTCCTGCTCGTGCATTTCGCCGACCTGAAGGCCGACATGCCGGGGCAGATCCGCAGGATCGCCGACTTCCTGGGAATCGCGATCGACGAGGCGCGCTGGCCCGCGATCCTCGAGCATTGCAGCTTCGGGTACATGCAGGCGCATGCGGAGCGGAGCGCGCCCCTCAACGGGGCGTTCTGGCAGGGCGGCGCGCGAACCTTCATCAACAAGGGCACGAACGGCCGCTGGCGCGACGTGCTGACGCCGGCCGAGAGCGCCGTCTACGAGGCGATCGCGCGCGACCGGCTCGGCCCGGCATGCGCACGCTGGCTGGCGACCGGCGCGATGCCGTACTGACCGTCGCTTCCGAGCCGGCGTCGTCCCGGACGCCGGCCCGCCTGCGCTAGTGCTTCTGGCTGTACTTCTGCGTGATCGCCTGCACTTCCGGGTCGTTCTTCATCGTCTCCGCGATCGCGGGCGCGATGGTGCGCGAGGCCCAGACGGAGGTCGAAAGCGTCAGCGGCGTGTTCACCCGGGTGAGCTTGCTGGCGATCCCCGCGCCGATCTCCGTCTTGTAGAAGTCGTGCATGGCGTTCACCTCGGCCTCGGAGAAGTAGCCGGCGTAGAACTCGGCCAGAAATTCCTCCAGATCGGGGATGTGCGCATGCACCACCTCGTTCAGCGTCGCGAGGATACGCTCGGCGTCGTCGTCGCTGATGCCGGGATAGCTCATCTTGATGCGGGCCAGGATGCCCGGACCCATCGAATCGAGAACGCCCTTCATCGATGTCGACGCGCCCGACGCCTCAACGACGAAGCGCGCCTTCTCGACCGCCGAGGCGGCGAAGGCTGCCGAAGGCGCAGCCGCAAGCAAGAGGGCGATCGCCCCAACTCTGAAAAGCATAACCCACCTCCTTCTCCTCATCCCGAGGGAAGGGGACTATGCGCATCGTGAGTCGTCAAGACACAGAACGGTCACACAGGAAGACGAACTGCGACAACTTTAGGAAAGTGCCCGCATCGCGCGGCAGTGCGGCGGGAACTTTGTTGCGGATGCGGCAATTGAGCCGGTGAAGCACGACGTCCCGAGCGACCGGGTGGCCGGCCCCCGGCGTCACCGCCGGAAGCTGCCCGGCCCAAGGCGCTCGTCTTCGGGTCTTGCGAGGGAAGGGTAGCCCGATGCGCGCGTGGCGGAACAAGGAACCTGCTGCGACGGGGGACGCGCGCATGGTCGCCGCGCCGCGGCTCGGCCCGCGTCAGGGCGCCGCTCCGCTCCTGGCGATGGCGGCGGCAGTCGCCGTGCTGTACTTCGCGCGCGACGTCTTCCTGCCGCTCGCCATCGCCGTGCTCCTGACCTTCGCGCTCGCGCCGGTGGTCTCCATGATCCGCCGGACCGGCTTGCCGCGCGTGCCTGCGGTGATCATCGCGGTCGCGGCCGCCTTCCTCGCCATATCGGCGTTCAGCTTCCTGGTCGCGACGCAGGTCGCCGAGCTCGCCCGCAACGTGCCGACCTACCAGTCGAACATCCTCGCCAAGGTGCAGGCGCTCAAGGAGTCCGGCGGCGAGGACGGCGTGATCAGGCGCATCACGGAGGCCGTCGAGCGCGTCGGGCAGGAGATCAAGGAGGCCGACGAGGCCGCCGGAGCATCGGCGGATGCAGCCGAGCCGCGGCCGGACCCGCTCCTCGTCGAAATCTACGCGCCCGAGCAGCCGATCCAGGTGCTGACCAGCATGATCGTCCCGCTGCTCGGCCCGCTCGCAACCGCGGGGCTGGTCGTGGTGGTCGTCATCTTCATGCTCCTGGAGCGCGAGGACCTCCGGGACCGCTTCATCCGCCTCGCCGGGTCGGGCGACCTCCACCGCACCACCGAGGCGCTCCAGGACGCCGGCAAGCGCGTCGGGCAGTACCTCCTGATGCAGCTCGTCGTGAACATCACCTACGGCGTGCCGATCGGGATCGGCCTCTGGCTGATCGGCATCCCGAACGCCATGCTGTGGGGCCTGCTCGCCATCGTGCTGCGCTTCGTGCCCTATATCGGCCCGGTCATCGCGATGGTGCTGCCGCTGTTCCTCGCGGTCGCGGTGGCGCCGGGCTGGTCGCTGGTGCTCTGGGCGGCCGGCCTCTTCCTCGTCATGGAGCTCATCAGCAACAATTTCGTGGAGCCGTGGCTCTACGGCTCCCGGACCGGGCTCTCGCCGCTCGCCATCATCGTGGCGGCGATCTTCTGGACCTGGCTGTGGGGCCCCGTCGGCCTCGTGCTCTCGACGCCGCTCACGGTGTGCCTCGTGGTGCTCGGCAAGCACGTCCCGCAGTTCGAATTCTTCGAGGTGCTGTTCGGCAGCGAACCCGTGCTCGACCCGAAGGCGCGGCTCTATCAGCGCCTGCTGGCCGGCGACCCGGAGGAGGCGACGGACCAGGCCGAGGAGCTGCTCGAGGAGCACTATCTCATCGACTATTACCGCAAGGTCGCGATCCCCGCGATGATCCTCGCGGAGCGCGACCGCGCGCGCGGCGTCATGGGCGAGGAGCAGAAGCACCAGGTCTCCGCGAGCGCGCTGGCGCTGGTCTCGAACCTGCAGGAGATCGCCGACGAGGAGCTCGACGACGAGGACGAGGTCGTGACGGAGCCGGACGAGGAGGGCGAGGACGGAAGGGAGGCCGTCTGGGACGGTGTCTTGATACCGGACGGAGCCGGCAAGTCGCTGCTCTGCATCGGCGGGCGGGGCGCGCTTGACGACGTCACAGCCGCCATGCTCGCGCAGGTCCTCCG
>JAEZEK010000463.1 GCA_023417735.1 Pseudomonadota bacterium
CGCCAGCGCGCCGGCGAGCACCAGCAGCGCGCCCGATATCATGGTGGGGAAGAGCGCCCCCATGCGGGAAAGGCCTGCCGCTTCCACCAGACCGAAGAAGGCGAGGGCGGCGAGCACGGCGGCCAGCGAAAGGTTCGCCGCACGCATGCTGACGCCGGGGCCGGCGGCGGCGGGCACCGGCTCCTCGGCGGCGATCCTGCGGGTCTTCAGGACCTGCATGATGCCGCCGGCGAGGATGGCGAATGCGACCAGCATGAGCACGAGCGCCACCGGCCGGTTGGCGAAATAGAGAAGCGTGGAGCCGTAATCGACCCGGCCGACCAAAGCGGACTGCTGGTAGCTCTCCTCGACGAGGTGCCCGAGCACGAGGCCGAGCGCGATCGTGGCCACCGGCACGTCGGTGCGGCTCAGGAGGTAGGCCGCCATGCCGATCGCCAGCAGGACGTAGACGTCGAAGAGGCTGTTGCGCAGGCCGTACGTGCCGACAGCGGAGAGGACGAGGACGGCCGGAATGAGCGCCCGCCGCGGCACGCGGACCACCAGGCTCGACCAGCGGATCGTGAGAAGGCCGACCGCGAGCATCGCGAAGACGGTCAGGAACAGGCCGGCCATGAAGGTGTAGACGATGTCGGCGCGCTCGGCGAAGAGGCGAGGCCCGGGAATGATGCCGTGGATGGTCAGCGCGCCGAACATCACGGCCGCCGATCCCGAACCCGGGATGCCGAGCCCGAGCAGCGGGACCATCGAGCCGCCGACCACGGCGTTGTTGGCGCATTCGGGGGCCGCGACGCCCTCGTATGAGCCGCGGCCGAACTCCTCCGGATGCTTCGACATGCGCTTCGCCTCGCCATAGGCGACGAAGGCCGAGATCGACGCGCCGGCGCCCGGCACGATGCCGACCAGGGTGCCGAGGAGGCCGGACCAGGCGAGGAGCACCTTCATGCGCGCGAGCCGCGCCGTCACGAAGCGGAACACGCCCGGCCGCAGCACGAGCGGGGCGACCGGCTCCTCGGAGCGGTCGAGCAGGTTCAGGATGCTGGCCACGGCGAACAGGCCGAGCAGCGCCGGCACGAGCGGAATCCCGCCGACGAGCCGGTAATCGTCGAAGGTGAAGCGCATGTCGCCCGACATCGCGTCCTGCCCGACCACCGTCAGCGCGAGCCCGAGCGTGACGCCGATCAGCCCCTTCACGGGCTGCCGGCCGGAAAGGCTCGCGACGAGGAAGAGGCCCGCGACCGCCACCCAGAAGAGCTCGGCCGGGCCGAGCATGAGGGAAGCGCGCGCCAGGAGGGGCGTGAAGAAGATCAGCACGATCGCGCCGAAGGCGCCGCCGAAGGTCCCGGCGAGAAGCGAGATGTAGAGCGCCTCCTGCGCCTCGCCGCGCTGCGTGAGCGGCGTGCCGTCCAGCGTGGTGCAGGCCGCGCCCGAGGTGCCGGGCGCGTTGATGAGGATGGCCGAGATCGAGCCGCCGTACTCGGCCGCCATGTAGACGGCCGCGAGCATGATCAGGCCCTGCGCCGGGTCCATCGTGAAGGTGAAGGGCAGGAGCAGCGCGACGCCGCTCACCGCGGACAGTCCGGGCAGCGCCCCGATCACCAGCCCGGCAAAGGTGCCGACCAGCACCACGAAGAGGTGCATCGGCTCGACCGCCACCGCGAGTCCCTGGAAGATGTTGCTCCACATGCCGTGGTCCTCGCGGTGCGGCCCGCCGCGGCTCTCCCGGAGGGAGCGTCGCGGCGAGCCGGGCCTCGGCCTATTCCGCGAGCTTGTTGGTCTTCACGACCGCCTCGATGTCGCGCGTCATGGCTTCGATCGAAGCCTGGGCCTGCTCGGGGCCGCGATACTCGGCGGGCAGGCCGACCTTGTTGCTTTCCTCCCGGAAGGCGGGATCCGCGACGACCTTCTCGCAGACGTCCGCCCAGTAGCTCACGAGCTCGGCGGCCATGCCGGGCGGGCCGGCGAGGGCGCGGTAGCGCTCGGAGACGACCGGATAGCCGAGCTCCTTGAAGGTCGGGACGTCGGCCAGCTGCGGGTCGCGCTCCTCGGTGGCGATGGCGAGTGGGCGGAGCTGGCCCTTCTGCGAGAACGCGAAGATGTTGCTGCCGACCATCGCGTCGGTCGTTCCGGCGAGCGTGCCCTGCAGCATCTTGGAGCCGCCGTCGAAGGGGATCTGGGTGAACTTCGTCCCCGTCGCGTTCTCGATCAGAAGGGTGGTCATGAAGTCGGCGCCGAGCGTGCCGGAATTCGCCACCTTCACCTTCTCGGGATTGGCCTTGGCGTGGTCCACGAGGTCCTGGAGCGTCTTGAACTCGCTGTCCTCGCGCACGAAGAGCACGTCCGGCACGACGGCGTAGACGCATATGTTCGTGAACTGATCGAGCGTGTAGCCCGTCTGCTTCGGCTTCACGAGCGCCGGGATGATGTTGAAGGGGGGCGTCACGATCGCAAGCGTGTAGCCATCCGGCTCGGCCCGGACGAGCTCGGCCCAGCCGGTGGTTCCGCCGGCGCCCGGCTTGTTCAGAACCACCATCGACTGGCCGATCATCGGCTCGGCGGACTTGTTGAAGAGCCGCTGCGATGCGTCGGCCCCACCACCGGCGGCGAAGGGTACGATCACCTCGACCGTCCGCGACGGATAATCCTGGGCGGCCGCCTGGCCGGCCCCGACGAGGGCGGCCACGGCGATCGCCAGCGATGCACCAATCCGTTTCATTCTTTCCTCCCTGTTCGCTCCCTCCCGGAGCGCTCCCGAACCGGCCCGACCCTCCCCAAGGCCGTGCCGCCGTCCCTCAATCCGGCTGGTCCCTGCCGATGCGGATGTTCCCGAACGCGTCGAGCGACGCCTGCCAGCCGGGGGGCACCAGGCAGGTGGCGTCGTACTCCTCGACGATGAGCGGGCCCGAGCGGCGGCCGGCGAGCTCGTGCCGGCGCAGGACCGGGGTCGCCAGCCAGCCGAGATCCGGGCCGAAGAATGCTTCTCGCGCCGCAGGGCCGCTCGGCACCGGGTGCCCGGCCGGGTCGGGCCGGGCCGGAGCCGCGCCTTCGCGCCGCGCATGCGCGACGATTTCGATCCCGACGATGTCGACCGGTTCAGCCGTGCCGGCACGATGGCCGTAGGTGCGCTCGTGCTCCGCCCCGAAGGCGGCGTCCAGCTCGGCGAGGTGTTCAGCCCGCACGGCGCCGCCGCCGAAGGGGATCCTGAGATCGAAGGATTGCCCCTGATACTGCAGCCGTGCGTAGCGCGTGAGCCGGACGCGTTCGCGCCCGCAGCCCTCGTCCGATAGCACTGCCAGCGCCTGGGCCTCCATCTCGCGCAGCATCCGTTCGACCGCGGCCGGCTCCAGCCTGCCGAGGGGCGCGCGGAGGCTCCGCTGCACGTGGTGCTCGAGGTCGGCGTGCAGAAGCCCGACCGCGGAGAAGACGCCGGGCGAGGGCGGGACGACGATCTCGCGGATGCCGAGCGCGCGCGCCATGCCGGCGGCGAAGAGCGGACCGTTGCCGCCGAACGCGAAGAGGGCGAACCCGCGAGGGTCGCGGCCGCGCTCGACCGAGACGGCGCGGATCGCCTGCATCATGTTCGAGGCCGCGATCCGGTGCGCGCCGAAGGCGGCCTCCTCGACCGGCAGCCCGAGCGGCCGTGCGATCTTCCGCTCGAGAGCGTCGCGCGCGAGGGACCGGTCGAGCGGGACGCTGCCGTCGGCGAGCCCCGTGGGGTTGAGATATCCGAGCACCACGTTCGCGTCGGTGACCGTCGGCTCCTCGCCGCCGCGGCCATAGCAGACGGGACCACGCGACGCCCCGGCGCTCTCCGGCCCGATGCGAAGCGAGCCGCCGGCGTCGCGCCAGATCAGCGAACCGCCGCCGGCGCCGACCTCGGCGAGGTCGATCGCCGGCACCTTCAGCATGTAGCCGCCTCCGGTCAGGAGCCGGGAGCCCGCGATGATGCCGCCGCCGACCTGGTACTCGCCCGCCTGGGCGGCCTGGCCGTCCTCGACGAGCGCGGCCTTGGCGGTCGTTCCGCCCATGTCGAAGGTGATGATCCTGGAGAGGCCGGACGCCGCCGCGATGGCCTGTGCGCCGGTGACGCCGGCCGCGGGGCCGGATTCCACGATGTTCATCGGGAAGCGCGCGGCGCGCTCGGCCGAGGTCAGGCCGCCGTTCGACTGCATGAGCAGGATCGGCGCGCCGAGGCCGGAGCGGGCGAGCCGCCCGCCGAGCCGCGCGAGGTAGCTCGCGACGGGCGGCTTCACATAGGCGTTCACGACGGTGGTGGAGACCCGGTTGTATTCGTTGATCTCCGGCAGGACCTCGTGGCCGACCGAGACCGGCAGGTCCGGCGCGAGTCGGCCGATGATGTCCCTCAGCGCCTCTTCGTGGACGGGATTGGCGTAGGCGTGGAGAAGGCAGACCGAGATCGCCTCCACGCCCTCGGCAAGGAGCTCCGCCACCACCCGCTCCGCCTGACGGGGGTCGAGTGGGCGCTCCACCGCGCCGCTCGCATCGAGCCGCTCGTCCACTTCCCGGCGCAGATGGCGCGGCACGAGGGCCGGCGGCTTCTGCCACGCCATGTCGTAGAGGCGCGGCATGCGCAGCGTCCGGATCTCGAGGACGTCGCGAAAGCCTTTCGTGGTGATGAGCCCGGTGCGCGCGCCCTTCCCTTCCAGGATCGCATTCGACGCGACGGTGGTGCCGTGGGCGACCTGGCCGACGGCGGA
>JAEZEK010000484.1 GCA_023417735.1 Pseudomonadota bacterium
CCATCGGACCGTCGGTCATCGACATATCCAGCCTCTATGCCAAGACCGGGATGTTCACGCTCGACCCGGGCTTCACCTCCACGGCCTCGTGCGAATCGTCCATCACCTACATCGACGGCGACGAAGGCCTGCTGCTCTACCGCGGCTATCCGATCGAGCAGCTGGCCGAGAGCGGCGACTTCCTCGAGACCTGCTACCTGCTCCTCTACGGCGAGTTGCCGACGGCGGCCCAGAAGCGCGACTTCGACGAGCGCGTGACGCGCCACACCATGCTGCACGAGCAGATGGCGCGCTTCTTCACCGGCTTCCGCCGTGACGCGCACCCGATGGCGGTGATGGTCGGCGTCGTCGGCGCGCTCTCCGCCTTCTACCACGATTCCACCGACATCGCCGATCCGTACCAGCGGATGGTCGCCTCCATCCGCATGATCGCGAAGATGCCGACGATCGCGGCGATGGCCTACAAATACCACATCGGCCAGCCTTTCGTTTACCCGCAGAACAACCTCGACTACGCCGCCAACTTCCTGCGCATGTGCTTCGCCGTGCCGTGCGAGGACTACGTCGTCGATCCGGTGCTGGCGCGGGCGATGGACCGCATCTTCATCCTGCATGCCGACCACGAGCAGAATGCGTCGACATCGACGGTCCGGCTCGCCGGCTCGTCCGGTGCGAACCCGTTCGCCTGCATCGCCGCCGGCATCGCCTGCCTGTGGGGCCCGGCCCACGGCGGCGCGAACGAGGCGGCCCTCAACATGCTGGCCGAGATCGGCACCCCGGACCGCATCCCCGAGTTCATCGAGCGGGCCAAGGACAAGGACGATCCGTTCCGCCTCATGGGCTTCGGGCACCGCGTCTACAAGAACTACGACCCGCGCGCGAAGATCATGCAGCGGACCTGCCACGAGGTGCTGACCACGCTCGGCATCAAGGACGATTCGCTGCTCGACGTGGCGATGGAGCTCGAGCGGATCGCGCTGACGGACGATTATTTCGTCGAGAAGAAGCTCTATCCGAACATCGACTTCTATTCGGGCATCACGCTGAAGGCGATGGGCTTCCCGACGACCATGTTCACGGTGCTGTTCGCGGTCGCCCGCACGGTCGGCTGGATCGCGCAGTGGAAGGAGATGGTGGAGGATCCGAAGCAGCGCATCGGCCGCCCGCGCCAGCTCTTCGTCGGCGCGCCCCCGCGCGCCTACGTGGCGACCGACCAGCGCGGCTGACGGCCGGGCTGCGTGGCTTTCGCGGCGGCTACCGCACGGCGGTGGCCGCCGCCAGCGTCTTCAGGACGATATCGGCGGCGAGCTCGCTCGGCTGCGCTCCGTCCGGCAGTGCCATCGCCTGGTCGAGCCGGGCGAGCGCCTCGATCTGGCGCGCCCGCTCGGGCCCCTCGCGAAGGAGGGCCGAGACGTCTGCGGCGAGCACCTCCGGCGAGCCCGCCTGATCGAGGTACTCGGGTATGGCGTTCTCCCCGATGATCAGGTTCACCAGGACGATCGAGGGCACGCGGAGGAGCGGCTTCAGCATGCGCGCGATCGGGTCGACCCGGTAGGCGACCACCATCGGCACGCCGGCGAGCCCGAGTTCCAGCGTCACCGTGCCCGAGGCGGCGAGCGCGGCGTGGGCCCTGCGGAACGCGGCGAACTTCTCCGCTTCCCCCGTGACGATCCGGGGTTTCACCGGCCAGCCCGCCAGTTCCGCCTCGATCTCCGCGCGCAGATGGCCGACCGCCGGCAGGAGGACCTCGACGCCCGGATGCGCCGCGGCGATCCTCGCCACGGCCTCTCCGAACGGCGCCATCAGGCGCTTGATCTCGCTCCGCCGGCTGCCCGGCAGCACCACCAGCACCGGGTTCTCCGACAGCGGGTCCCTTTCCCCGGGGGCGGGGCGCAGCTCGGCCACGCGCTCCACCAGCGGATGGCCGACATAGGTGCAGGGCGGCCCGCGCAGGCGGCGGTGGACGTCCGGCTCGAACGGCAGTAGCGCGAGCACATGGTCGAAGAACTTCGCCATGCGCGGCGCCCGCCACGCCTTCCACGCCCACACCGAGGGCGACACGTAGTCGACGAGCGGGACTTGGGGCAGGCGCCGCTTCACGCGCTCGGCGACCGAATGCGTGAAGCCGGGGCTGTCGACCGCGACGAGGATGTCGGGCCGCTCGGCGACGATCGCGTCCACGGCCTGGTACACGCGCCGGACGATGCGCGGGACGTGGGCAATGATCGAGCCGATCCCGATCACGGCCACGTCGGACACCGGGAAGGCCGTGGTCGCGCCGCGCGCGATCATCCGGTCTCCCGCCACGCCGAAGACGATGCAGTCGGGGTGCCTCCGGCGCAGCGCATCGATGAGCCCGGCCCCGAGCTGGTCCCCGGACTCCTCGCCCACCACGATCGCGACCCTCAGCGGCCCGGGCACCCGCTCGCTCACGGCTTGACCCCGAGCAGGAAAAGCCCGGCCGCGTCGAGGGCGCCGATGGTCTCGGCGCGGCCCGCGACGAGCGTGCGCCCGGCCTCCGCGGCGATCCCGGCAAGACCGGCGGCCTTGATGTTCCTGGCCGTGGCCGGGCCTATCGTGGGAAGGTCGAGGCGCGGGTCCTGGCGCGGCTTCATGCACTTCGCCAGCACGCCGCCGGCCTTCGGGATCCTGCGCTTGTCGCGGAGTTCGGCGATCCTGGCGATCATGCCGTCGGTCCCCTCCGCAGCCTCCAGCGCCACCACCCGCCCCTCCACCGCGACCGCCGCCTGCCCGATGTCGAGGGCGCCGATCGCACGCGCGGCGGCAAGCGCGGCCTCGGCGTCCTCCATGTCCTGAGGCGTCGGCTTCCGCCGCGTCGCGACGCCCGCCGCGAGTGCGAGGTCGGGGGCGTTCTCGATCGGGCTGACGAGCCTGATGCCGCGCTCCTCGAAGATCGCCGCGACGCCGGCGAGAAGCCGGTCGTCGCCGCCGTGGAGGAGCGAGAGCACGCGCGGGAGCAGCTTGAGCGCGCCGAGATCGGGGGCGAGTGCGGCGATGTCGGGCCGCCGTGCAATCCCCCCGATGAAGACCGCGCGCCGGCAGCCCTCCTCCGCGAGCGTCCTGAACAGCCTGCCGATCTCGCCGAAGCGCAGGCTGTGCACGCGGGCCGCGCCGAAGGCCGCCGGATCGGCTTCGCCCTCGATCGCGATCACCACCGGCCGGTGCCCGGCCGCGGCGGCCGCACGCGCGACGACGGGCGGAAGCCCGCCGCTCCCCGAAAGGATCGCGATCGGATCGGCTGCCGTCGCCTGCCTCATGGCCGGATCAGGCCGCGCGCTCCCCGCGCGGCGTGCAGAGCGCGCGTTCGCCGCCCTCGCGGATGAAGTCCACGATCATGGCCACGTTCGGATCGCCGGCGAAGGCGGACGCGACCTCCTCCACCCGCTGTTTCAGCGTGCCGGCCTCGGCGAACAGCAGCTGGTAGGCGCGCCGCACGTTCTGGATCGTCTCGCGCGAGAAGCCGCGCCGTCTCATGCCCACGATGTTGAGGCCGCCCAGATAGGCCCTGTTGCCGAGCACCGAGCCGAACGGGATCACGTCGTTCTCCACCCCCGCCATGCCGCCGACGAAGGCGTGCGCGCCGACGCGGGCGAACTGGATGATCGCGGCGCCGCCGCCGACGATCACGGTGTCGCCGAGCGTGACGTGCCCGGCGAGCATCGCGTTGTTGGAGAGGATGACGCTGTCGCCGACGCGGCAGTCGTGGCCGACATGGGAGTTGGCGAGGAAGGCGCAGCGGTCGCCGATCGTCGTCACCATGCCCCCGCCCGCGGTCCCCGGGTTCATCGTGACGCCTTCGCGGATGATGCAGTCGGACCCGATGACGAGCCGCGACGGCTCGCCCGCGTACTTCAGGTCCTGCGGCTGATGCCCGATCGAGGCGAACGGGTAGAGCTTCGCCCTCGGCCCGATCGCCGTCCGCCCGGCCACGACGACATGGCTGACGAGCTCGCAGCCCTCCCCCAGCTCGACCTCGCTCCCGACCACGCAGTAAGGCCCGATGCGGACGCCGGCGCCGAGCCGCGCCCCCTCTCCGATGATCGCCGAGGGATGGATCTCCGGCACGCTACTCGTCCACCAGCATCGCGCTCACTTCCGCCTCTGCGACCTTGCCGCCGTCCACGCGCGCCTCGCACGCGAAGCGCCAGATGCTCCCGCGCCGGCGGATCTTCTGGACGTGGTACTCGACCGTGTCGCCGGGGATCACGGGCTTCCTGAACTTCGCCTTGTCGATGGTCATGAAGTAGACGAGCTGCGGCTTGCCGGGCGTCTCCCGCGCCAGCACACAGAGCGCGCCGGCCGTCTGCGCCATCCCCTCGATGAGCAGCACGCCCGGCATCACCGGCCGCTCGGGGAAGTGGCCCAGGAAGTGCGGCTCGTTGATGGTGACGTTCTTGATGCCGATGCAGAAATCGTCGCCGCGTATGTCGCGGATCCGATCGACCATCAGGAAGGGATAACGGTGGGGGAGCGCGGCGAGTATCTTTGCAATGTCGGCCGCCTCCAGTGACCCCGCTTGTTCGTTCATGATCTAGGTCCCCACGGACGGATTATTGTTCGGACTCGTTCTGGCTGCGGCCCTTCTTGCCCAAATTCCTGAGCGCCGTCATCTCCCGGAACCATTCCGTCACCGGACGGGCCGGCACGCCGCCCCAGCGCGCGCCCGCCGGGACGTCGCCATGCACCACGCTCACGGCAGCGATCTGCGCGCCGTCGCCGATGGTGACGTGCCCGTTGATGCCGGACTGGCCGCCGATCGCCACGTAGTCGCCGAGCCGCGCCGATCCCGAGATCCCAACCTGGGCGACGAGCACGCAGTGCCGGCCGATCTCGACGTTGTGGCCGATCTGCACCTGGTTGTCGATCTTGGTGCCCTCGCCGATGACGGTGTCACGGTTCGCCCCGCGGTCGATCGTCGTGTTCGCCCCGATCTCGACGTCGTCCTGAATGATGACGCGCCCGATCTGCGCGACCTTGCGGTGGCCGGACGGATGCATGGCGAAGCCGAAGCCGTCCTGCCCGATCTGGGCGCCCGGATGGACGATCACGCGATTGCCGAGCAAGGCGTGCTGGACGCAGGCATTGGGGCCGATGAAGCAGTCGCGCCCGATGGCGACCCCGGTGCCGACGACCGCGCCGGCCGCGATCACGGTCCCGCGGCCGATCTCGGCGCGCGCTCCGACGACCGCGCCGGGCTCGACGGTGACGCCGTCCTCGATCGAAGCGCTTGGATGCACCGTCCCGGCAATGCCGCTGCTGCCCTCGAAGATGCCCGTCGGGCGCAACGCTCCCGGGAACGCGGCCGCGAGGTAGCGCGCATAGGCCCGGTACGGCTCGGGCGTCTGCAGCACCGCCACCCGTTCCGGCACGCGGTCGAGATAGCGCGCCGAGCACAGGATCGCGGAGGCGTCGGTGCCAGCCAGCGCCCGGACGTACTTCGGATTGTCGAGGAAGGTCAGATCGCCGTCGGACGCGGCGTCGACCGGCGCCGCCCCCGTGATCAGCGCGGCCGGATCGCCGCGCACCAGGGTCGCTTCGGTCAGGCTCGCGACCTCCGCCAGGCTGACCGGCGGAGGCGCGGGAAAGAAGCGGGAATCATGCATGTCGGTGCGGTGCGCAGGCGAGCCGGCACCTCCCGGTGCCGGTCGCGAGCGTCCTCAGAAGCGCGTGCCCCCGCCGATCCGGAAGAACTGCTCCTCGTCGTAGGACTGCGAGCTCAGGACGTAGGCGAAGTCCGCCCGCAGCGGCCCGAGCGGCGAGGCCCAGAGGATCGAGCCGCCGACCGAGGACCGGATGGAGGTCGAGTCGTTCACGAAGATCCCGAGCGCGCGGTAACGGGCGCTGTCGAAATCGGTGTCGAAGGCCGTGCCGGCATCGGCGAACACGGCGCCCTTCAGGCCGATCTCCGGCGGAATCCCCGGCAGCGGGAACTGCACCTCGGCGGTGCCGGCCACGAAGATCTTGGCGCCGAGGGCGTCCCGCGTCAGCCGGTCGCGAGGGCCGATGCCCGAGCTCTCGAAGCCCCTGATCGTCTCGCCGCCCTTGAAGAAGGCGTCGATCAGGCGGACGTCGTCGCCGCCCAGGCCCATGATGTGGCCGCCCTGCACCTTGAGCAGGCCGATCATGCCGGCATCGGGGATCAGCTCGTGATAGTAGGAGGCCTGCGCGGTCGTGCGCATGTACCGCACGTCGCCGCCGACGCCCGCGAAGTCCTGCGTGAACTGCGCGTAGAGACCGCTGGTCGGATTGGTCCGGCTGTCGAGCGTGTCGTAGATGAGCGAGTAGTTCACCGAGGACACGACGGAGCTGCCCTCCGCCTGGCAAACCGCCCGCGACACGCCCGGCTTGCAGTCGAACGACCCGTCCGCGAGGTCGGTGGTGAAGTTGTAGCCCGGGACGTTAATGTCCTGGCTCTCGATCCGGTAGCCGAGCTGGACCGTGAAGTCCTCGGTGATCGGGAACCCGAAGGTGAGGCCGCCGCCGGTGCTCTCGAAGTCGTAGGAGCGGAAGTCGTTCTCCTTGTAGACCTGCCGGAACACGTTGAAGCCTGCCGAGATCCGCCGGCCGAGGAAGTACGGGTCGGTGAACCCGAACTCGAAGGTCCGCGACGACTCGCCTCCGCCGACCGCCGCGCGCACGATGTAGCCGCGGCCGAGGAAGTTGCGTTCCGTGATCGAGATGTCGCCGATGATGCCGTCGGCGGTCGAATAGCCCGCGCCGAACCCGATCTCGCCGGTCGGCTGCTCCTCGACGGTGACGATGACGACCACCCGGTCCGGCTCCACGCCGGGCTGGGTCGTGATCTTCACGTCCTTGAAGTAGTTGAGGTTCTTGAGGCGCCGTTCGGCCCGGTCGATCAGGACGCGGTTGAAGGCGTCGCCTTCCGAGAGGTCGAACTCGCGGCGGATGACGTAGTCGCGGGTCCGCGAGTTGCCGCGCACCTCGATGCGCTCGACATAGGTCCGCGACCCCTCGTCCACGACATAGGTCACGCCGATCGTCTGCGTTTCCGGATTGCGCTCCAGGCGCGGCCGCACCTGCGCGAAGGCGTAGCCGGAGCCGGCGAGCTCGATCGTCAGCGCCTCGAGCGACTTCTCGATCTCGAGCGCCGAATAGGTCTCGCCCGGGCGCGTCAGGACCAGGCGGCGAAGCCGCTCCGGATCGATGCCGGGGACGACCGACTCCACGTCCACCGCGCCGAACCGGTAGCGCTGGCCCTCGTCGAGCGTGAAGGTGATGAAGAAGACGTTCCGCTCGCGGTCGAGGTCGGCGACCGCGGACACGATCTGGAAGTCGGCGTAGCCGCGATTGAGGTAGAAGCGGCGGATCTTCTCCTCGTCCTGGGCCAGCCGGTCGGGATCGTAGACGTCGCTGCGGCGCAGGAAGCTAAGGATGCCGCTCTCGCGCGTCTCGATCACGTTGCGCAGCCGGCCGTCGCCGAAGGCCTGGTTGCCGATGAACGTGATGCGGGAAACGCCCGTCTTCGGGCCCTCCGTGATCTCGTAGACGAGGTTCACGCGGTTCTGCGGGAGCTGGATGACCTTGGCTTCGACGGACGCCTGGAAGCGGCCGCCGCGACGGTACATCTCGAGGATGCGCTGGACGTCGCTCTGGACCCGCGAGCTGGTGAGGACGCCGCGCGCCTCCGACTGCACGATGCCCGCCAGCTGCTCGTCCTTGAAACGGCTGTTGCCCTCGAACGCGACGCGGTTGATGAGCGGGTTCTCCACCACCGTGACCACCAGGGCGCCGCCGCTCTGGGCCATGCGCACGTCGGAGAAGAGGCCGGTGTCGTAGAGCGCCTTCAGGGACTCGTCCACGTCCTCGGACGAGAAGTTCCGGCCGGGCTGGATGAGCAGGTAGGCGCGGACGGTCTCCGCATCGACGCGATCATTGCCCTGGACCACGACCCGGTTCACGACGGCCGCCTCGGCGGACGACACGAAACTTGGCACAGGGATCGTCCCGCTCACCGAGAACGCCGGTGCCGCTACGACGAGGGCCGAAAACGTGGCCCGGATCAACTTTGCTGTCATTGGCCGTTTGGTACCCGGTCTCTGATGCGACGAACGCGATCGGCGTCTTCGACGGACTCAATCGAAGGCTTCCTATCGCAGCCTTTCGCAGTGCTTTCAATGAGAGCACCCGCGCGGTACCGAGCTTTTTTCCCGCTAAGTGGCGATTCCGCCACGGACCGGCGCGTCCCCCTTCACCGGCTTCATATGCCCGAAATCTTAACGATGTCGTTGAAGGTGACGAACACGAACAGCATCAGGACGAGCGCGAAGCCGATCCGGAATCCGTACTCCTGGGCGCGCGCGCTGAGCGGCCGCCCCCGAATCGCTTCGATCGCGTAGAAGACCAGGTGGCCGCCGTCGAGCATCGGCACCGGGAACAGGTTCAGGAGCCCGATGCTGACGGAGAGGATGGCGATCAGGTTGATCAGGCCGACCGCCCCGCCCGACGAGGCGACCACGCCGGAGACCTGCGCGACCCGCACCGGCCCGCTCAGCTGGTCGGCCGTCTCCCGACCCTGGAACAGCCGGCCGATATAGGTCATCGTCCGCTCGACGATCGCCCATGTCTCGCGCGCACCCTCGCCGACGGCGGCAACAGGGCCGTAGGTCTCGAACACCACGTCGTCGGCGGTCATGTTGCGGGAAATGCCGAGCACGCCGACGCGCTGGGTGCCGCCGAACCCGTCGGATACCTCCCGGCGCTCCGGCGTGGCCGTGACGTCGATCTCCGCGCCGGCGCGGTCGACGGTGATCGTGAGGGGCTCGCCGGCCGCCAGCGTGACGATCCGCTGGATCTCCGAGAAGGACCGGATGGTGTTGCCGTCGATGGCGATGATCCTGTCGCCGGGCAGGATGCCGGCCTGCTCGGCCGGGCTGCCGGGCATGACCACGTCGGCCCGCGGGACGGTGATCGGCTTGCCGAGCGTCGCGAACAGCGCAGCGAACACGGCGATTGCGAGCAGGAAGTTCGCCGCCGGGCCCGCCGCCACGACGGCCGCCCGCCGCCAGAGCGGCGCGAAATGGAACAGCCCCGCCCGCCGCTCCGGCGGAACCTGGGCCAGCGCATCGGCGTCCGGCAGCGAGGCGACGTTCTCGTCCCCCTCGAAGCGCACATAGCCGCCGAGCGGGATCATGCTGATCTTCCAGCGCGTGCCGTTCCGGTCGTTGAACCCGAAGAGCTCCCGCCCGAAGCCGATGGAGAACGCGGCGACGCGGATTCCGCACCAGCGCGCGACGAGGAAATGGCCTAGCTCGTGCACGAAGACGACGACCGTCAGCACCAGAAGGGCCGGGATCACGTAGCCCATCAAGGCGGTCAAAGGCTGTAAAGCGGACTCGATCATCGCCACCTCTCGGGCAGATTGTACTTAGCTGGCGATCGCGGCAAGATTATCAACCGCCTGCGCCGCCAGGTCGCGCGCCGCGGCGTCGAGCGCGATCGCCTCCTCGACCGTCTCCGGCTCGGTGAGGAGCCCGGCGCGGTCGGCCTCGGTCAGGCTGCGCGCCACGGTCTCCGGTATCGCCGTGAACGGGATCCGCCTCGCCAGGAAGGCCGAGACGGCGAGCTCGTTGGCGGCGTTCAGGACCGTTGGAGCTCCGGATCCGTGAACCATCGCGGACCGGGCGAGGGCGAGCGCGGGGAACCGCGCCTCGTCCGGCTGCTCGAAGGTAAGCGCCCCGATTGCGGCGAGGTCGAGATGCCGCGCGGCGCTTCCGCCCCGGGCGGGCCAGTTGAGGCAATAGCTCACCGGCCGCTTCATGTCGGCAAGGCCGATCTCGGCGTGCACCGAACCGTCGCGGAAGGTGATCAGGCCGTGAACGATCGACTGCGGATGCACGAGGACGTCGAGCCGGTCGGGCGACAGCCCGAAAAGATGATGCGCCTCGATGAGTTCGAGGCCCTTGTTCATCATCGTCGCGGAATCGATGGAGATCTTCGGCCCCATCGACCAGGTCGGGTGCGCGAGCGCCTCCTCCGGCGTCGCCCGCCGCAAGCGCTCCGCGCTCCAGGTCCGGAACGGCCCGCCCGACGCGGTGATCGTGAAGCGGGACACCTCGTCCGCGTCGCGACCCTCGATGAGCTGGAAGAGGGCATTGTGCTCCGAATCGACCGGCAGGATCCGTGCGCCGTGCCGCCTGGCGAGGGCCATGAAGGCGGGCCCGGCACAGACGAGGCACTCCTTGTTGGCGAGCGCGATCGTGCTGCCCGCACGCACCGCCGCGGCCGTCGGCGCGAGTCCGGCCGCCCCGACGATCGCGGACAGGACGACGTCGACCCGCTCCCCGGCCGCTTGCTGCATGGCCGACGCGCCGGCCGCCGCCTCGATCCCCGTCCCGGCGAGGGCGTCCCGCAGAGCGGCGAACGAAGCGGGATCGGCCACGACGGCGCGCTCGGCGCGGAGCTTCAGGGCGATGCCGGCCAGCGCCGCCGCGTCGGAGTTCGCCGTCACGGCATGGACGGCGAAGCGCTCCCTCCCCTCCTGCAGGACCTCGACGGCGCTCGACCCGACCGACCCCGTGGCGCCGAGAAGCGTGACCCGGCGCATCACCCGGGTCCGCCGATGGACCGGAAGAGCTGGCCGGACAGGCCCGCGGCCGCCAGGAGCCAGGCCGCGACGGCCGCACCGTAGAGGCTGTCGATCCGGTCGAGCACGCCGCCGTGGCCCGGGATAACCGAGCCGGAATCCTTGACCGCGAAGCGGCGCTTCACGGCCGATTCCAGAAGGTCCCCGAGCTGCGCCGCAATCGAGAGGAGCGCGGCGGGGCCGGCTGCGGCCGGGACGGAGGTTCCCGCGCCGAGCCTGCTCACCAGCACGCCGGCCGCGATCCCGGCGACGAAGCCCGTCAGCGCGCCGGACCAGGTCTTGCCGGGAGAGACCCGCCGCCAGAGCTTCGGCCCGCCGATCGAGCGCCCCCCGAAATAGGCGGCCGTGTCGGTCGCCCAGACGATGGCGAAGATGAATGCGATACCGACCCAGCCGGCGGGGTCGCCGCCGCGAAGAACGATCAGGGCGGCTGTCGGCAGCACGACGTAGAGGGCGCCGAAGCCCAGCCAGATCGCCCGCTCGCCACCGCCTCTGCCCCGCGTCATCGCCACCCATTCGACGAAGGCGAGGACGGCGATCAGAAGGATGATCAGGGCGAAGGGAGCGCCGCCGTACCACGTCGCCAGCAGGACGACGGGCGCAAGAACGGCTGCAGATAGAATGCGTTGGACGAGGTTCTTCGACACGATTCCGCGGGCGGCATCACTCACCGACCACGCCTCCGAACCGGCGCTCGCGGCCGGCGAACTCCCGCAGCGCGGCCTCGAAGTCCGGGTCGCCGAAATCCGGCCACAGCACCGGCAGGAAGACGAACTCCGCATAGGCCGCCTGCCAGAGCAGGAAATTGCTGATCCGCTTCTCCCCGGACGTCCGGATCACGAGGTCCGGATCGGGCATCCCGCCGGTGTCGAGATGCGCCTTGAAGACGTCCTGCGAGATGTCCTGCGGCCGCATCTCGCCGGCGGCGACGCGCTCGGCGATCCGGCGCGCGGCCCGGACGATCTCGTCCCTCGCCCCGTAATTGAAGGCGACCTGAAGCTGGAGCGCGGAATTCTCCGCCGTTTCCGCCTCGGCCATTGCGATCAGCTCGCGGATGTCTTCCGGCAGGCCGGAGCGCTCGCCGATCACGCGCACCCGCACGCCGTTCTGCTTCAGCTCGGCCAGATCGCGCCGGATGAAGAAGCGGAGCAGGTTGAGGAGGTCCTGGATCTCGGCCTCCGGGCGCGACCAGTTCTCCGAGGAGAAGCTGAACAGCGTCAGCACCTCGATGCCGCGCGTGCCGGCATAGCGCACGGCGCGGCGAACGACTTCGACGCCGCGCCGATGCCCCTCCACGCGCGGGAGCCCGCGCGCCCGTGCCCAGCGCCCGTTCCCGTCCATGATGATCGCGACGTGGCGCGGCAGGCGCTCGGGCGCCGTCGCCGGCTCGACCAGTGTTGCGGGGGCGCTCACCATGTCGGCATCCGATTGTCCGTCGTGCGGCTCGGCCGAGGGTCAGACGTGGACGATCTCCTTCTCCTTGGCGGCCAGCATCTCGTCGATCTCCTTGATGAACCCGTCGGTCATCTTCTGGATCTCGTCGGAGTACCGGCGGCTGTCGTCCTCGCTGAGCTCGCCGTTCTTCTCCATGCGCTTCAGCGATTCCATGCCGTCCCGGCGCACGTGCCGCACCGCCACGCGCGCCTGCTCCGCATACTTGTGCCCGACCTTGACCATCTCCTGCCGGCGCTGGGCGTTGAGCTCCGGGATCGGGATCCGCAGGAGCGTGCCCTCGACCACCGGGTTGAGGCCGAGATTGGCATCCCGGATGGCGCGGTCGACCTTGCCGACGAGCGTCTGGTCCCAGACCTGGACGGTGAGCATGCGCGGCTCCGGCACGCTCACCGTCCCGACCTGGTTGATCGGCATCGACGAGCCGTAGGCCGGCACCATGATCGGGTCGAGCAGGTTGGCCGAGGCGCGCCCGGTCCGCAGCCCCGACAGTTCGGTCTTCAGCACGGAAATCGCGCCCTGCATGCGCCGTTGCAGGTCACGGCTGTCGAATCCGTCGCTCATAGGTGGTTCCCCGCTTCTCTCTTCTTGGCGGCGTGCGTCATGCGGCCGAAACGAGCGTCCCGACGGCCTCGCCGGCGACGATCCGGGCAAGCGCACCCGGCTCATGGATATTGAACACGATTATCGGCAAGCCGTTGTCGCGGGCAAGCGCGAAGGCGGCGGTGTCCATGACGGCGAGGCCCTTGGCGATCGCCTCCTGGTAGGTGACGTGCTCGTAGAGCTCCGCCGAAGGGTCGGCGCGCGGGTCGGCCGTGTAGACGCCGTCGACCTGCGTGCCCTTCAGGAGGGCGTCGCATTCCAGTTCCAGCGCCCGCAGCGCCGCGCCGCTGTCGGTGGTGAAGAACGGGTTCCCGGTCCCGCCGGCCAGCACCACGATGAGGCCCTTGTTCATGTGCCAGGTCGCGCGCCGGTGGATGTAGGTCTCGCAGATGGACGGCATCTCGATCGCCGACATGGCGCGCGCATCGAGCCCCTCGCGCACCAGGGCCGCCTCGAGCGCCAGCGCGTTCATCACGGTCGCAAGCATGCCCATGTGGTCGCCCGTCACGCGGTCGCCGCCCTGCGCGGCGATCGCCATGCCGCGGAAGATGTTGCCACCGCCGATCACGATCGCGATCTCGGTGCCGGTGCGCGCGACGGCGGCGATCTCGGCGGCGAAGGCGCGCACGGCGTTGTCGTCGATGCCGAAGGACTGTTCGCCGATGAGCGCCTCGCCGGACAGTTTCAGCAGCACGCGCTTCGGCTTCGGCCGCGTTCTCATGGTACCGTCCCGATCAAACCGCCGGCCGATCGCGCGGCCCCGCGCCCGCATACGCGAAGGGCGCCGACAAGTCACGTCGGCGCCCCTTTATCGCAAACGAAATCGGCTGCTCAGCGCTGCCCGACGGCCGCGGCCACCTCGGCGGCGAAGTCCGATTCCTCCTTCTCGACACCCTCGCCGAGACGGAAGGATACGAAGCCGGTCAGGCTTACCGGGGCACCGACCTCCTTCGCGGCATCGGCGAGCACGGTCTCGATCGGGCGCTCCCCGTCGACCACGAACACCTGCTTCAGGAGCACGGCCTCCTCGTAGAACTTGCGCAGCCGGCCCTCGACCATCTTGTCGATGATCGCCTCCGGCTTGCCGGAGCCGCGCGCCTGTTCGGCGAAGACGGCGCGCTCGCGCGCGACCACCTCGGGATCGAGGCCCCCGACGTCGAGCGCGAGCGGGTTCGCCGCCGCGACATGCATCGCGATCTGCCGGCCGAGCGCGGCGAGCTTCGCCGTGTCGCCCGAAGACTGCATGCCCACCAGCACCCCGATCTTGCCGAGGCCCGGCGCGACCGCCGAATGGATGTAGCCGGCGACCACGCCCTCGCTGACCTCGATCGCGGCGGTGCGCCGCAGCGTCATGTTCTCGCCGATCGTGGCGACGGCATCGGTGATCGCGCCCTCGACGGTCTTCCCGGCGCCCGGCAGCTGCGCCGCGAGCACCTCGTCGAGGGAGCCGCCGGTGCCGAGCGCCGCCTGCGCGACGCGCGAGACGAGCGCCTGGAACTGCTCGTTGCGGGCGACGAAGTCGGTCTCGGAATTGAGCTCCACGATGGCCGCCTTGCGGCCGTCCTCGGCGATGCCGATCAGGCCCTCGGCCGCGACGCGGCCGGCCTTCTTCGCGGCCTTGGCGAGCCCCTTCGTGCGCAGCCAGTCGACGGCGGCCTCCATGTCGCCGCCGGTCTCCTGCAGCGCGACCTTGCAGTCCATCATGCCGGCGCCGGTCTTCTCGCGCAGCTCCTTCACCATCTGTGCGGTGATGGCCATGTCTGGTCTATCCTTCTGTTCGGTTGGGC
This sequence comes from Pseudomonadota bacterium, assembly GCA_023417735.1. Taxonomy (GTDB): domain Bacteria; phylum Pseudomonadota; class Alphaproteobacteria; order Rhizobiales; family Afifellaceae; genus Propylenella. The sequence goes on from JAEZEK010000484.1 coordinate 14,467, forward strand.
CGGGCGGCGGTCAGGCGGCAGCCCCGGTGGAGGCGGCCTCGCCTTCCGGTGCCGCCGCGGGTTCGCCCGTTTCGCCCTCTTCGAGGCCGGGCTCGTACGGCACGTCTTCCGAAGCCCCGACGTCGACGCCGACGTCGCCCTGGCCGCGGGAGATGCCGTCGAGCGCCGCGCGCGCGACGAGGTCGCAATAGAGCGCGATGGCGCGGCCCGCGTCGTCATTGCCAGGCACCGGCAGGCTGACGCCGGCCGGATCGCAATTGGTGTCGAGGATGGCCGCGACCGGAATGCCGAGCCGGCGCGCCTCGCTGATCGCGATCGCCTCCTTGTTGGTGTCGATCACGAAGATGAGATCGGGAATGCCGCCCATGTCCTTGATGCCGCCGAGCGCGCGCTCGAGCTTGTCGCGCTCCCGGGTGAGCGAAAGCCGCTCCTTCTTCGTCAGGCCCTGCGCGCCTTCGGCCAGCATCTGGTCGAGGGCGCGCAGCCGCTCGATCGAGTGCGACATGGTCTTCCAGTTGGTCAGCATGCCGCCGAGCCAGCGCGCATTGACGTAGTACTGGGCGGAACGCCGCGCCGCCTCGGCGACGGCGTCGGCCGCCTGCCGCTTCGTGCCGACGAAGAGGACGCGTCCGCCCTGGGCGACCGTGTCGCTCACCGCCTGCAGCATCCGGTGCAGCATCGGCACCGTCTGCGCGAGGTCCAGGATGTGGATGTTGTTCCGCTCGCCGAAGATGTACTGCGCCATCTTCGGGTTCCAACGGTGGGTCTGGTGACCGAAATGCACGCCAGCTTCGAGCAGCTGGCGCATCGAGTAGTCGGGAAGCGCCATTGAAATTCTCCGGTTAGACCTCCGCGGGCAAATGGCTTACGCCACCGGAAAAGCCGGTCGAGCTTTCAGACCCGCGTGCGAGATGCGCGCGATATAGGCGAGATCGGCCGGAACCGCAATGCCGAAGGGGCTCGAAGCCGCCGCTGCAAGCGCGAGGGGCCCGGCCGCGCTCAGGCGTACTCGACGTGGACCACGCCCGGCACCGCCTTCACGGCGCCGGCGACCTGCGGGGTCACACGGTACTGGCCCGGCAGCCTGATCTCGACCTCGCGGCCCGCCCCGCCGAGGAGCAGCACGAAGGAGACGGTCGCCTCCCCGGGCGCGTCGAGCCGGTTCGCGACCCGCTCGATCGGCTCGGGTGCGTCGAGGAAGACCCGGACCGCCCTGCTCCGCCGCGCGGCGACGTCCTCAAGCGCCTCGACGCCCTGGATGCGGGCGCGGATCTCCTCCGTCTCCGGGTCGAAATCCGCGCCGATCTGGAGCAGCAGCGACTGACCCGGCTCGAGCCGCTCGCGCCATTCGTAGAGGCGTTCCTGGTAGACGACCGCCTCGAACTGGCCGCTCGGGTCAGACAGCGTGACGATGCCGACGCGGTTGCCGGATTTCGTGCGCCGCTCCTGGCGCTGGACCACGGTCGCGGCGATCAGGCCGGTGAGCGAGCGGAGATGCCGGACCTGCTCGGCGAAGGCCAGCCACGTGGTGCCGCCGCGGGCGGAGAGTAGCTCCGCATAATCGTCGAGAGGATGGGCGGAGAGATAGGCCCCGATGGCGGCGAACTCGCGCTGAAGGCGTTCGGCCGGCGTCCAGCCGGGCTCGTCGGCGAGATGCAGCGGCTCCGGCCGGCCGGTCCCGCCGAACAGGTCGCCGACGCCGCTCGCCTCCCGCGCGGTCCGCTCCTGGGCCGCCGAAAGGACCCGACCGATATTGGCGAACACCCGGGCCCGGTTCGGCTCGATGCGGTCGAAGGCCCCGGCCTGCGTCAGGCATTCCAGCGCGCGCCGGCCCACCTGGCGCGGATCGATCCGCGCGGCGAAATCCGCGAGATCGCGGAACGGACGCTCGCCGCGCACCGCAACGATGTGGTCCACGACCTGCGTGCCGACGCCCTTCAGGGCGGACAGCGCATAGACGATCCGGCCGTCCCGGGAATCGAACGAGGAGCCGGACGCGTTGATGTCGGGCGCCACCACCTCGATGCCGAGGCGGCGCGCCTCGAGGCGGAATTCGTTCAGCTTGTCCGTGTTGCCCATGTCGAGCGTCATGGACGCGGCGAGGAACTCGACCGGGTGATTGGCCTTGAGGTAGGCCGTCTGGTAGGCGACGAGCGCGTAGGCCGCGGCGTGGGACTTGTTGAAGCCGTAGCTCGCGAACTTCGCCACGAGGTCGAAGATCGCCACGGCATCGGCCTTCGCCACGCCCCGCTCGACGGCGCCGTCGACGAAGCGGGTGCGCTGCGCGTCCATCTCCTCCTTGATCTTCTTGCCCATCGCGCGCCGCAGCAGGTCCGCCTCGCCGAGCGAGTAGCCCGAGAGCGTCTGCGCGATCTGCATGACCTGCTCCTGGTAGATGATGACCCCGTAGGTCTCCTCCAGGATGGGCTTGAGCAATGGGTGCAGGTAGTCCGGCTCCTCCTCGCCGTGCTTGCGGCGGTTGTAGGTCGGGATGTTGTCCATCGGGCCCGGCCGGTAGAGGGCGACGAGCGCGATGATGTCCTCGAAGCGGTCGGCCTTCATGCCGGCGAGCGCGCGCCGCATGCCCTGGCTTTCCACCTGGAAGACGCCGACGGTCTCACCGCGTGCGAGCATCGCGAAGGTCTTCGCGTCCTCGAGCGGGATCGCGGCGAGGTCGATCGCGGTCCCGGACCTTCTGACGAGTTCGACCGCGCGCTGCAGCACGGTGAGCGTCTTCAGGCCGAGGAAGTCGAACTTCACGAGGCCGGCCTGCTCGACCCATTTCATGTTGAACTGGGTGACCGGCAGCGCGGAGCGGGGATCGCGGTAGAGCGGCACCAGCTCGTCGCGCGCGCGCTCGCCGATCACCAGGCCGGCGGCATGGGTGGAGGCGTGGCGGTAGAGCCCCTCGAGCTTCATCGCCGTGTCGAGTAGGCGACCGACCACCGGCTCCGCCTCCCGCGCCTCCGCGAAGCGCGGCTCACCCGCCACCGCCTGCGCGAGGCTCACCGGGTTCGCCGGGTCCGCCGGCACCATCTTGCACAGGCGGTCGACCTGCCCGTAGGACATTTCCAGCACGCGCCCGACGTCGCGCAGCGCCGCGCGCGCCTGCAGCGTCCCGAAGGTGATGATCTGCGCGACCCGGTCCTTGCCGTAGCGCTCCTGGACATAGGCGATCACCTCGTCCCGGCGGTCCTGGCAGAAGTCGATGTCGAAGTCCGGCATCGACACGCGTTCCGGGTTCAGGAAGCGCTCGAACAGGAGCGCGAAACGGAGCGGATCGAGGTCGGTGATCGTGAGCGCCCAGGCGACGAGGGAGCCGGCGCCGGAGCCGCGCCCCGGGCCGACCGGGATGCCCTGCTCCTTCGCCCATTTGATGAAGTCGGAGACGATCAGGAAATAGCCGGGATAGCGCATGCGCTCGATGATGCCGAGCTCGAACTCCAGGCGCTCTTCGTAGTCGCGCCGGGCCCGCCCGGGCGCCATGCCGTGGAAGGCGAGGCGCGCCTCGAGGCCCGCGACGGCGGCCCGCCGCAGCTCCGCTGCCTCCTCCCGCGCCGCCTCGTCCGGGTCCTCGGCAGTCGCCGCGAAGCGGGGAAGGATGGGCTCGACCACATTCGGCCGCGTGCGGCAGCGTATGGCGATCTCGATCGTGCTCTCGAGCGCTTCCGGGACGTCAGCGAAGCGCGCCGCCATCGCCACGCGGGTGGCGAAATGGTGGTCCGCCGTGACGCGGCGCCGGTCGTCCTGCGAGAGGAGCCGCCCTTCCGCGATCGCGAGCAGCGCGTCGTGCGCCTCGTGATCCTCCGCCTTCGGGAAGAACGGCTCGTTGGTCGCGACGAGCGGACAGTCGAAGGCGTGGGCGAGCGACACGAGCCCGGCCTCGCCCTGGCGCTCCACCGCCATGCCGTGGCGCTCGAGGCTGACATAGAGGCGGTCGGCGAAGATCTGCCGGAGCCGCGCGAGACGCGCCTCGGCGAGGTCGCCGTCGCCATCGGCGAGCAACGGATAGAGCGGGCCGTCATGGCCCCCGGTGAGCGCGATCATGCCGTCGGCCGCGGTCGCGAGAAGCGGCAGTTCGACGGGCTCCGCCCGCCCCGCCTCGTTCATGAAGTAGGCGCTGACGAGCTTCACGAGGGAGCGGTAGCCCTCGTCCGTCGCGGCCAGGAGGAAGATCGGGGCAGCGTGCCGAAGCCGTGCGCCCCCGCCGGAGCGGCCGCCCGAGCGCGCCTCCTCCGCTTCGAAGCGGACCGGGAGCTTGCACCCGATCAGCGGCTGGACGCCCGCCTTGGCCGCCTTCTGCGAGAATTCCAGGGCGCCGAAGAGGTTGGCGCTGTCGGTCACGCCGACGGCCGGCATGCCGTCGGCGACGGCGAGATCCACGAGCTTGCCGATCGGGAGCGCGCCCTCGAGCAGCGAATAGGCGGAATGGCAGTTGAGGTGAACGAAGTCCGGTCCGCCGCTCATCCGATTCCTCCCCCGCCGCCACCCGCGGTTTGGACGCAAGGGCCCGCGCCAGTAAAGGCCGGCGCCCGCCTTATCCACTCACATGCTGGGCGAGAGGCTCCAGAACCATCCCGCAAGGCTCGTCATGAGC
>JAEZEK010000108.1 GCA_023417735.1 Pseudomonadota bacterium
GGGACGCCGGACGGCCGCCCCGGACAGGCCGGTGATCGAGGCGAGTTCCGCCGTCGCAGCGGCGAGCGCGCTGGGTGGCCGCTCGCCCTTCCAGATGCCGGTCGCCCATCCCGGCTATCAGCTCGCCTACGCGGCCGCCGCGGACGCGGAGGCGGATCAGCCGCTGAGCCCCACACCGCGGATGCGTCCGGCGATGGCCGAACCGAGCACCACCGGGGCCGTTCGGCCGGCACAGGCGGTGGCGGCCCAGGCGGAGCCGGTCAAGGCGGCTCCCGCACAGGCGGTCGCTCTCCGGGCGAATCCGGAACCCGTTGCGGCCGACGCCGGGCCCGAGCACGTCAGCGCGGTGCGCAGCCTGATGGCGAGCGCGACCACGAGGACCCGGGCGTTCGCCCAGTTCGCGATGCCGAAGCCCGTCGCCCGATCCGGCCTCTTCGCGGTCCCCGCATCGGCTTCCGGCGTCCTCGGAGCCGCTTCGGCCGGATCGTTGCGCACCGACCGCTTCTCCGGAGCGAGCCTGGACCCGTCCGGGATGGCCGCGGCCTCGTCGACGGCCCGGTTCGCCAGCCTGCGCTGACCAAGGGCGTTCGCGCACCGGCCGCGCAACCGGCCGGTGCTCGCTCTCACCGCGGCGCACGTTTGCGTGTGCCGCTGGCGCTTGCCGGCGGACGGGCGTAATACTCGCCGCCAACGCCATTTTTCCTTTCGGCGCAGCCATGTCGAGCGTCGACAGCCCCTACCAGCATCTGCCGCGGCGCGGCCTCCCCACCGGGACATTGCCGGCCCTTGTGGCTGTCGGCGCCGCACTCGGCATCGCGGTGGCCGTGGTCGGCCTCGCGCAAGAGAGCGGGCCGGCATTCTTCCTCATCCCAATCCTGGGCTTCGCCCTGCTTGCCGCGCTCATGGCGCCGCGACTGCCGGAGCACCATCGGCACCAGACCTTCGGCACCCCGAACGCGATCACCCTGGTGCGGGCGGCCGTCGCCCTGTTCCTGGCCGGCGCGCTTTCCGACCATGTGCTCGGGAAGGGGAGCCTTTTCCAGTCCACGCTCTGGCCGGTCTTCGTCCTCGCCGCTTTTGCCTTCTCGCTCGATGCGATCGACGGCCCGGTCGCGCGCCGCTCCGGCCTCGCCAGCGCTTTCGGGGCGCGTTTCGACATGGAAGTGGATGCCTTTCTCGTGCTCGTCCTCACCGGATGGGCGGCGGAGACGGAGAAGGTCGGGCCCTGGGTCCTCGCCATCGGCCTGATGCGCTATGCCTTCGTCGCTGCGGGCGCGGTGCGTCCATGGATCGCGCGCCCCCTGCCGCCGTCGTTCCGGCGAAAAACGGTGTGCGTGCTGCAGTTCTTCGTCGTTCTCGCAATTCTCGCCCCCGCCGTCCCCTCCGGCGCCGCCGCCCCGATCGCCGGCATCGGGCTCGCGCTTCTGGCGTGGTCGTTCGCCACCGATGTCGGCTGGGCATGGCGGCACGGGCGCGCCGGACCCCACGAGGCCGGGTGAGCCCAATTGCTCGACATGCACGGATCCCGCGCCCGGCCGCCGGCTTCGATGCCCGGGGGTTCGCCGGCCTGCTCCGCTCCCTCGCCCTCTATTACGGCGTTCCCGGCAGGAACCGCCGCCTGCGCGCGTTCTATGCCGATCTCGTTCTACCCGGTGACCTCGTCTTCGACATCGGCGCGCATGTCGGCAACCGGGCCCGCGCGCTTCACGCCGTCGGCGCAACGGTCGTCGCCGTCGAGCCGCAGCCGCTCTTCGCGGCGTTCCTGCGTCGCACCCTGCCGCGCGAACGGATCATCCTGGTCGAGCAGGCAGTCGGCGCGCACGAGGGCGAGGCGGCCTTGCTGATCTCGCGGCGCCACCCGACCGTCTCCACGGCCGATCGCCGCTTCCCCCACACTGTCGGGACGACCGCCGGTTTCGATAAGGTCCGGTGGGATTGCAGCGTCACGGTCCCGATGACCACGCTCGACCGCCTCGTCGCAGCATACGGCCGACCGGCCTTCGTCAAGATCGACGTGGAAGGGCTCGAGGCGGACATAATCGGCGCGCTCTCCGCGCCGGTGCCGCTTCTCGCATTCGAGTATCTGCCCGCCGCGCCCGAGATCACGGCGGCCTGCCTCGATCGCCTGGAAAGCCTCGGCGCCTATCGGCTGAACGCCGTCGTCGGCGAGGAACACCGCTTCGTGTGGCCGGACTGGGTCGAGCCGGGCGAGGCGGCGGCCCGCCTGCGCGCTTTGTGCCGCTCCGGCCGATCGGGCGATCTCTATGCGCGGCTCGTCCGATGAGGGCTCCTGCGCCTTGGCGGGCGCCGTCGGCGCGGAGATCATCGTGCCTCTTGCCGACAAGGCATCGGGAGGGGCCGGCATGACCGACGGTGCCGCGAGCCTGCGCAGTGCGGCCCTCACGCTGGCGGCCGCCCTTGCCGTCCTTGCCGCCCTTGCTCTGCCCAACGACGCCGCGCGCCTTCTGGACCCAGGCACAACGGCTCTCCCTCTGGAGTTTCCGCTGCTCGTCGTGCTCCTCGCCATCCTGCCGGGGCGCGCGGGACGCGTCGGAGCGCGCCTGGCCGGGGCGGCGCTCGCTGCAATGGTGCTCATCAAGCTCGCGGACATGGCGAGCCACGCCGCCTATGGCCGCCCGTTCGAGCCGGTATTCGATGTCCATCTCCTGCCGGCGGCGTGGAACCTCGCCTCGGGTGCGGTCGGGATGCCTGCCGCGGCCGCAACGCTTGCCGGCGCCGTCCTCCTCGTCGCCATCGGCAGCGCCCTGCTGGTCGTCGCGGCCGGCCGGCTGAATGCAGCCCTCTCCGGGTCACGCCGGATGGCCGCGCCACTCGCCGTCGCCGTGCTCGCCGTGACCGCCTTCGCGCCGTTCTCTTCCGCGGAATCCGGCCGGCTGGTGGCACGCCACGCCGTCACCGCCTGGGCGAGCCTTCACGACCTCTCGGCCTTCCGCGCCGAAGCCGCCGACGAACCCTTCGCCGACGTCCCCGGCGCAGCGCTCCTTGCCGGGCTCCGCGGGAAGGACGTGCTGTTCGTGTTCGTGGAATCCTATGGCCGCAGCGCGCTCGAGGGCGGCGATCATGTCGCGCCGGTGCGCGCCACCCTCGCATCGGCCGAGGATGAGATGGCGCGGGCCGGCTTCGCATCGGCATCCGGCTGGCTCGCCTCGCCGACCGTCGGCGGCCAGTCCTGGCTCGCGCACGGGACGTTCCTGTCCGGCCTCCGGATCGACAACCAGCGCCGCTACCTGCATCTGGTGACGAGCGCGCGGGCGACGCTCGTGGGGGATTTCCGCCGGGCGGGCTGGCGGGCGGCCGCGGCGGTACCGGCCATCCGCATGGCATGGCCCGAGGGGGCGTTCTTCGGCTACCAAGCGATCTACGACGCCCACGGGCTCGGCTACGCGGGCGATCCGTTCAACTGGGTGACGATGCCGGACCAGTACACGCTGGAGGCGTTCCGCGAGCGCGAACTGGCCGGCACGGATCGCCAGCCGCTGATGGCGGTCCTCGCCCTCATCTCGAGCCATGCGCCGTGGACGCCCATCCCGCCTGTCATCGACTGGGAGGCGATCGGCGACGGCAGCGTGTTCAATCGCTGGGCAGGATCGGGCGACCCGCCGGAGGTCGTCTGGCGCGATCCTGAGCGCGTTCGCGCGCAGTACCGCCTGTCCATCCGGTACGTGCTCGATACGCTCGCAAGCTTCGTGGCCCGGCACGGCGATCCGAACCTGGTCCTGATCGTGCTCGGGGATCACCAGCCCGCGCCGCTCGTCACCGGCAGGGATGCCGGGCGCGACGTCCCCGTCCATGTCATCGCGAACGATCCAGAGATCGTGCGCGCGGCGGAAGGCTGGGGCTTCACGCCCGGGCTGATACCGGCAAGCGGCGCCGCGACCCGCCCGATGGAGGCGATGCGGAGCCTGATCCTCGCGACCTTCACCCCCCGTGGAGAGCCGGCCGGCACTGCCGATCATTCGGCCGCGGCAAGGTCCGGGTCGTCGCCGAGCGCAATGAGGTGACCCGCGCGTTCCGACTTGGTCCGGAGATAGCGGCGGTTCTCGGCAGTCACCGCGCCGAGGATCGGCGTGCGGCTGACGACTTCGACGCCTGCGTCGCGCAGGAAGGCGACCTTGCCCGGGTTGTTGGTGAGGAGGTCGACCCGCTCGACACCCAACCCCCGGAGCATTGCCACCGCGGCCTCGTAGCGGCGGGCATCGGCTTCGAAGCCGAGCATGGCGTCGGCGTCGATCGTGTCGAGGCCGAGGTCCTGGTGGAAATAGGCGTGCATCTTGGCCGCAATGCCGGTGCCGCGGCCTTCCTGGTCGAGATAGAGGAGGACGCCGCCGCCGCGCTCGGCGAGCGCCCGCAGCCCCTCACGGAGCTGGTCGCCGCAATCGCATTTGAGGGATCCGAACAGGTCCCCGGTTATGCAGGAGGAGTGAAGCCGCACGGGCACCGTCCCGGCGAGGTCGGGATCGCCCACGATCACCGCAAGCTGGTCGCGCTGGGCAAGTCCGCCGCGGAACACGACGAAGGTCGTATCGCCCGCCGCCGCGAGCGGAACCCGGGCGCGGCTCACCTCTTCGAAGAGCCGGCCTGCGCCGGCGCGCGCGGCGTCCAGGTCGCCGTTGCCGAGCGTCAGCATCCCGCTTCCGACTGCGGCCCGCGTTTCGACCGGGGCGACGATCACGGCGGGCAGGAGGAGCGCGAGCCGGGCGAGCTCGCTCGCCGCCGCGCTCGTCGCGCTGGCCTCCCGCGCCCGTTCGAGCGGCTCGCGCGGCACGTCGGCCACGAGGCCGTAGCCGATGAGG
>JAEZEK010000151.1 GCA_023417735.1 Pseudomonadota bacterium
GTCCTGGCAATAGGCGTTGTTGTTGCCGGACTGCGTACGGCCGACCTCGTCGCCCATCAGCAGCATCGGGGTGCCCTGGGAGGCGAGCAGGATCGTCATCGCGCTCCGCCGCATGCGGTCGCGGAGATCGAGGATCGCGACGTCGTCCGTGGGCCCCTCGACGCCGCAGTTCCAGCTGCGGTTGTCGTCGTGGCCGTCGCGGTTCGCCTCGAGATTCGCCTCGTTGTGCTTCTCGTTGTAGGAAAACAGATCCAGCAGCGTGAAGCCGTCATGGGCGGTGACGAAGTTGACGCTCGCCCACGGCTTGCGGCCGCGCTTTTCGAAGAGGTCGGAGGAGCCGAGCAGCGCCCGCGAGAAGGCGGGCACCTGGCCAAGGTCGCCCTTCACGTAGCTGCGGACGTCGTCGCGGTAGCGGTCGTTCCATTCCGCCCAGCCCGGCGGGAAGTTGCCGACCTGGTAGCCGTTGGGCCCGATGTCCCACGGCTCGGCGATGGTCTTCGCGCGCGAAAGCACCGGGTCCTGGCGAAGGGCAGCGAGGAACACCGCGTTCGGGTCGAAGGTGTCGTACGCCCGCCCGAGCGAGCTCGCGAGGTCGAAGCGGAAGCCGTCGACATGGCACTCCTCGACCCAGTAGCGCAGCGAATCCATGACGAGCTGCAGCACGCGCGGGTGGCGGAGGTTCACCGTGTTCCCGCAGCCCGTCGTGTCGAAGTAGAAGCGCCGATCCTGCCCGAGCAGGTAGTAGCTCGCATTGTCGATGCCGCGGAAGGAGAGCGTCGGCCCGAGATGGTTGCCCTCCGCCGTGTGGTTGTAGACGACGTCGAGGAACACCTCGATGCCGGCGGCGTGCATCCGCCGCACCATCAGCTTGAACTCGTGGAGGTTGCCGCCCGGCGAGATGTAGCGCGGCGCCACCGAGAAATAGTTGATGGTGTTGTAGCCCCAGTAGTTGGAGAGCCCGTGGTTCACGAGATAGCGGTCGTCGAAGAAGGCCTGGATGGGCATGAGCTCGATTGCGGTGACCCCGAGCTTGACCAGATGGTCCACCACCCGCGGGTCGGCTAGGCCCGCAAGCGTACCGCGCACCTGCTCCGGCAGGTCCGGATGGCGCGCCGTCATGCCCTTCACATGGGCCTCGTAGATGATGGTCTTCGACCAGGGCACGCGCGGCCTGCGGTCCTCGCCCCACGTGACGGCCGTGTCGATGACGACCGACTTCGGCATGACGAACGCCGAGTCGCGCTTGTCGAAGGTCAGATCCTCGCGCGGTGCGGCGAAGCGGTAGCCGAAATGGGCGTCGTGCCACCGCAGGTCGCCGTAGAGCTCCTTCGCGTAGGGGTCGATCAGCAGCTTGTTCGGATTGAAGCGGTGGCCGCGGCGCGGGTCGTACGGCCCGTGGACGCGGTAGCCGTAGAGCTGGCCGGGCCCGACGTCCGGCAGGTAGCCGTGCCAGACCTCGTGCGTGTATTCGGGCAGGACGATGCGCTCGATCTCGCGCTTGCCCTTCGGGTCGAACAGGCAGAGCTCCACCTTCTCGGCATTGGCCGAGAACAGCGCGAAGTTCACCCCCGATCCGTCCCAGGTCGCCCCGAGCGGGTGCGGCGAGCCCGGCTCGACACGATAGGTCGCCATGCTGGCTTCGTCTCCTAGCGGGCGAGCTCTAGAACGAGAGTGGCGAGCGGGGGAAGGGTGAGGTTCAGCGAGTGCGATCGCCCGTGCCACGGCACCGGCTCGCTGTGGACGAGCCCGCCGTTTCCGACATTGGAGCCGCCATAGAACGAGGCGTCGGTGTTGAGGCGCTCGATCCATGCGCCCCCGGCCGGGACGCCGACCCGGAAGCCCTCGCGCACGACCGGCGTGAAGTTGCAGACGACGAGCACCGGCGGGTCGTCGGGGCCGCCCTTGCGCAGGTAGGCGAAGACGCTCTGGTCGGCATCGCTCGCCTCGATCCACTCGAAGCCGCTCGCGTCCGTGTCGAGGACGTGCAGCGCCCGGCTGCCGCGATAGAGCTTGTTGAGGTCGGCCACGAGGCCCTTCAGGCCGGCATGGGAGGGATCGGAAAGGAGGTGCCAGTCGAGCGATCGATCGTGGCTCCACTCCCGCTCCTGGCCGAACTCGCCGCCCATGAACAGCAGCTTCTTCCCGGGATGCGTCCACATGAACGCGTAGTAGGCGCGCAGGTTGGCGAACTTCTGCCAGCGGTCGCCCGGCATCTTGTTGATGAGCGAGCCCTTGCCGTGCACGACCTCGTCGTGGCTGAGCGGCAGGATGAAGTTCTCCGTGAAGGCGTAGAGCAGGCCGAACGTCATCTGGTGATGATGGTAGCGGCGGTGGACCGGCTCCTTCTCCATGTACTGGAGCGTGTCGTGCATCCAGCCCATGTTCCACTTGTAGCCGAAGCCGAGCCCGCCCGTGTCGACCGGCCGCGACACCTGCGGCCAGGCGGTGGATTCCTCCGCCATCGTGGTGGAGCCGGGCGCATCGGCGAAGACGCGGGTGTTCAGGTTGCGCAGGAACGCGATCGCCTCGAGGTTCTCGCGGCCGCCGAACACGTTGGGGATCCACTCCCCGGCGTTCCGCGAAAAGTCGAGATAGAGCATCGACG
>JAEZEK010000194.1 GCA_023417735.1 Pseudomonadota bacterium
CGATCTCCCCGGCCACCTCGTCGACCCGCTTGGCGATGGCATCGGCGGAGAAAAGGCACCTGATCCTGTCGGAACTCTGTTCAGTCATACGCAACCACCGGACGGCTGTGTCACTCCTCAGGGCCGGAACCGTAGAACGACATCGTGGGCCTGTCGCGGCACATCGTCGACGCTGAACTCGAACGCGGCCGAGCTGCCGGCCCCAAGGTGCCTGACAGGCGGGTCGAAGGACCGGGACAGAATCGGATCGCGGCCGCTATCCCGGACCGTCACGAGGACCCCCGCGATCGGACGCTCCCGGCCGCCGGGATTGGCGATCGTGCCCCGCACGACGACCTGATCGGATGCCGAGCCCGTGCGCGCCCGCTCGCTCGACACGACCTGCATCTCGAGGCCATCCAGATTGACCGGCAGGCCGACCGCCCCATACAGGCCGGCGAGATCCGGCAGGATGCCGACCAGCGCCGGTCGGGCGAACAGCATGCCCGCCAGGAACAGCACGGCGACCGTCGCGAGCCCGATGCCCAGACCGTTGAACGATCTGGCAGCGGCAGGCGCCGGATCGGCCGCCAGCTTTGCCGCCCATGGATCCGGGCCGGCTGACGCATAGGCGACGAGCGTCCTCCGGACCGCCTGCAGGACGGGCTCCTCACGCGGCGGCTCGGGTCGGGCCGCCTCCTCCGGGCCTCCGGGATTCCGGGCCGATTCGCGCGCCGGCCACGCCTCGCCACATTTCCGGCAAACGATCATGTGAACGCCTGTCCCGACCACGTCCGGTTCGACCGGCTCCGCGGCGCCGCAGGAGGGGCAGCGGAGGATGATGAACAGTGGCTCTGCGGCGGCGGAACTGCGGTCGGTCACGGAAAGCCCGCTCCACGTCGGATGCGATCCAATTCCTGAGCCGGTATCGTTAACGGTGTCTTAACGGGGACGGCTACTCGTAGGTTCGATGGTGGATTCGGCAGCGAATGTGATTCGATTCGAGAACGTGGGACTGCGCTACGGCCTCGGTCCGGAAGTGCTGCGCGACGTCAGCTTCACGATCGCCCCGGAATCCTTCCAGTACGTGACCGGACCCTCCGGCGCCGGCAAGACGTCGCTGCTCCGGATGCTCTTCCTTTCGCTCAGGCCGACGCGCGGCATCGTCCAGATCTTCGGACATGACGCGGCGACGCTGCGGCGCGAGAAGGCGCAGGGCCTGCGCCGCCGGATCGGCATCGTCTTCCAGGACTTCCGCCTGCTGGAGCATCTCACCACCTTCGAGAACGTCGCCCTTCCGCTGCGGGTGCTCGGCGCCGAGGAGGCGTCGTACCGCCGCGACGTCTCCGAGCTGCTGGAATGGGTCGGCCTCGGCGAGAAGATGTGGGTCTATCCCCAGGTGCTCTCCGGCGGCGAGAAGCAGCGCGCCGCGATCGCGCGTGCGCTCATCACGAAACCGGAAATCCTCCTGGCCGACGAGCCGACCGGCAATGTCGACCCGCCGCTCGCCCGCCGCCTTCTGCGGCTCTTCATCGAGCTGAACCGTCTCGGCACCTCGGTGGTCATCGCGACGCACGACCTCGCGCTCATGGACCAGTACGATGCGCGGCGGCTCGTGCTGGAGGGGGGACATCTCGAAATCCATGACTGATGCGCGATCCGCGCTGATCGGGCGCCTGCGCACGCTCGGCAAGCCGGTGCGGGCCCGCCGCGCGCGGTTCGGCCCGGGCTCCGCCGCGGCCGAAGGCCAAGCGCAAGCCCCGCGAACGGTCAATCCGATCGTGCCGCCGAGGACGGTTGCGCGCCGGGCGCTGCTCGCGCTCGTCGCCATCATGAGCTTTCTCGCCTGCCTCTCGGTCGCGGCAGTGTCGCTCGTCACGGAGCGGGCCCGGGACTGGGAGCGGCAGATCGCGGACGAGGTCACGATCCAGGTCAAGCCGGCCGAGGACGGATCCACCGAGAGGCTCGTCGCGCGCGCCGTCGAGGTTGCTCTCCAGGTGCCGGGGGTGCGGTCGGCGATCCCGCTCAGCGAAGGCGATTCGGCGCGGCTGCTCGAACCCTGGCTCGGAAGCGATTTCGACCGAAGCGAGCTCCCGGTCCCACGGCTCATTTCGGTGGCCGTCTCGCCCGAGGCGGACCTGGCGTTCCTCGCCCGCAAATTGCGCGAGGAGGTCGCCGGGGCAAGCCTCGACGATCACGGCCTCTGGCTGAAGCGGCTTTCCGCCATGGCGAACGTCATGACCATGCTCGGCATCTTCATCCTGCTGCTCGTCATTACGGCGACGGCCCTCTGCGTCGTGTTCGCCACGCGTGGCGCGATGGCCGGGAGCCGCGACGTCATCGAGGTTCTGCACTTCATCGGCGCCGAGGACACCTACGTCGCGCGGGAGTACGAGCGGCACTTCCTACTGCTCGGGCTGAAGGGGGCGGGAATCGGCGGCGCCGCCGCCATCCTCCTGTTTCTCGTGACCGCCTTCCTGGCGCAGGCCCAGGGCCCCACACCCGAAGAAGCGCAACTTAGGAGCTTGTTCGGCAGTTTAAGCATCGGGACCTGGGGTTATCTCGGATCCCTCGTCACGGTCGTGGTGACCGCGGTGATCATCGCGCTGACGGCGCGCTGGACCGTCACGCGGACGCTGAAGGAACTGGAGCAGACAGGTGCTTGAGTTCGGCAAGGGTTGTCATCACACTGCCCGGCATGACGGGCATGTTCGGCGGCATGGCTACGGTCGATGATCTCGGCGCGACCCCCAAGGGCGGCGTCAGGCGCCTTGGGCCGGTGAGCGTCATGATCCGGCTCGTCTCGGTCGTGGCCGTCGTCGCGTTCTCGGCTTTCGTCGGCGGGTTCCTCGTTTTCGCCGACCAGGTGACGAACAGCCGCCCGCCCGCGCGGCCCCAGGCGGACGGAATCGTCGCGCTGACCGGCGGCGCCCAGAGGATAGAAGGTGCGGTGGACCTCCTCGGCCGCGGCTCGGCGAGCCGCCTGCTGATCTCGGGCGTCTACGAACGGACGAGCCCGGACGCGCTGGCAGACCGCACGCCCAAGCTCGCGGCCCTTCTCGATTGTTGCGTCGACATCGGGTATGCGGCGCACGACACGAAGGGCAACGCGCGGGAAACGCGCGAATGGGCCCGCGTGAACGGCTACGATTCCCTCATCGTCGTGACCAGCGCCTACCACATGCCGCGCAGCCTCGCGGAAATCGCGCGCGAGCTGCCGGACGTGCGGCTCGTTCCCTTCCCGATCCACACCGAGAAGCTCACCGAATGGTACGCCAATCGGCAGACCTTGCGGCTTCTCCTGGTCGAGTACACCAAGTATATCGTCGCGCGGCTCGGCTGAGCCGGTGCGGGTCGGCCGACGGACGGCCGGACCGATTCGGCCGTCCCGACCGCACACCAGGAACGGCCAGTGCTCTTTCGCTCGATCGTCTTCTATTTCGCCGCCTACGTCGCCTTTCTCGTGGAAGGCGTCCTCTTCTCCCCCGTCCTGCTCCTGCCGGAGCGCTATGGCTGGCCCATCGTCCACTTCTGGGCCCGATCCATGCTGTGGCTCTACCGGGT
>JAEZEK010000250.1 GCA_023417735.1 Pseudomonadota bacterium
CTCCTGGATGAGGCGGTCGCCGTCCCAGATCCGCAGGTGCCCGACCTGCTTGCCGGCCTCGACCGGCGCCATCAGCGGGCCCTCGTAGACGGCCCTCGCCTTCAGGTCGAGATCGCCGGTGCGCGGCAGGAGAACGCGCACGGGGCCGTCGGCCTTGAGGGGCACCCTGCCCTGCTCGCCGCCATAGACCGACGCCTCGGCCACCACCTCGTCGGCGTCGAAGACCGTGACCTGGCGGAACGAGCGGAAGCCCCATTCCATGAGCTTGCGGGTCTCGGCCTCGCGCTCCCGCGCGGAGGAGAAGCCGTTGACCGAAAGAATCAGGCGCTGCGTGTTGGCGATCGCGGAGGCGGTCAGGCCGTAGCCCGACTCCTTCACGTAGCCGGTCTTCAGCCCGTCAGCCCCGATCCCGGCGCGCAGGAGCGGGTTGCGGTTCTGCTGGGTGATCTTGTTCCAGGTGAATTCCGGCTCGGAGAAGATCTTGTAGAGGTCCGGGTACTCCCGGATGATGTGGCGGGCCAGGAACGCCAGGTCGCGCACCGTGACGTGCTGTTCGGGATCGTGCAGGCCTGTGGCGTTGCGGAAGACGGAGTTCTCCAGCCCGATCTCCTTGGCCCGCCTGTTCATCAGGTCGGCAAAGGCGAGCTCGGAGCCGGCGATGCCCTCGGCGATGATGATCGAGGCATCGTTGCCGGACTGGACCAGCATGCCGCGGAGCAGGTCCTCCAGCCTGATCCGCGAGTTCAGCTGCGCGAACATGGTCGACCCGCCGGAGGAGGCACCCCCCGTCCGCCAGGCATACTCGGAAACCGAGAACTCGTCGTCCATCGACAGGCGGCCGTTCTTCAGCTCGCGGAAGACGTATTCCGCGACCATCAGCTTCGCCATCGATGCCGGCGGCGTCGGCTCGTCGGCGGCCTTCTCGAAGAGCACCGTGCCGCTGTCGAAGTCGATGAGGATGGCGTGCTGCGCCTTGGTGTCGAAGACGGGCTGGGCGCGCACGGGCGCCATTGCGACGGCGATGAAGGCGAGCGCGGTGATGAGCACCCGCATCAAGGCGTGACCATGCATTTCTCGCTGTCCTTCGCTCCGCGCGCCCCAAGGCAACGATAAAGAGCGAACTACCGGCGGATCAAGGGCGCGGGGCCCGGGAGCGCGGCCGATCAGCGGAAGTTGAGATCGATCGCCGCAAGCGCCGGCGACGACGCGGCCGGCTCGGTCGCGAACGAGCTCTTCCATCCCGCCGGGCTCGGGCGGTCGACGGGCAGACCCGGCGCTTCGGGCTGCACGAACGTGGCCGGCTGCGGCGCGATCGGGCGGTCGGCCATCAGCACCGCGCGATAGAAGTCGAACGGCGCGCCGGCGGCCGCGAACACCGCCTTCCGGGCCGCGGGTTGCGCGGCAGTGGGCGCAGGGCCAACGGCCGACGCGGTCTGGACCGGCTCGGCGGGGGCGGGATCTGCGGCCGTGGCAATCACCGGCGCGGGCTCGGCCGCCGCCGGTGCCGCGGCCAATGCCGGCGCGTCTGTCGGAGCCGGGCGTGCCTCGGGCAGCGGTTCTTCCCGGACCTGGCCGGCATAGGCCAGCATCACGTTGGGGGTAGCGCTGCGCGGCGAGCTCGGCAGCATGCCCGGCCCGCGATAGGAGGCGAGCAGGAAGGATTCGTCCTCGCCCTCGATCGGCGCGAGATCGACGAACTGGACGCGGACGCGCGCCATGCCCTTGTGCTTGAACTCGAGGAGCTCGGCCGTCCGCTCGGACACGTCGATCAGCCGGTTGTCCTTGAACGGCCCTCGGTCGTTGACGCGGACGACGACCGAACGCTGGTTCTGCAGGTTGGTGACGCGGACGTAGCTCGGCATCGGCAGCGTCGGATGGGCGGCGGTGAGCCCGTCGACGTCGAAGCGCTCGCCATTGGCCGTCGGACGGCCGTGGAAGCGGTCGCCGTACCAGGAGGCGACGCCGATCGTGTCGTAGTTCGGGTTGGCCCGCGGGACGAAGGTCTTGCCGGCCACCTTGTAGGGCTGGCCGATCTTGTGCGTTGCCGCCGGCGCTTCCGTGACCGCAGCCATCGTGGCGGCGGCGCCGATCTCGGGCTCGATGTCCGCGGTCTTCAGCCCGCCGGTGGAGTTGCACGCGCCGAGTGCGGCGCACGCCGCAAGGATGACGATGCGGGAACGGGACCCGGCCCGGCCGGATGGTGCTCGCGATGCGCCGCGCGTCTTGGCTGTCAACCGCCCCACCCCTCTTCCTGTCCGCGCCTTCGCCGGCGCTTGTTAGGTCCGGCTCGGGAATCGCTCCCCGCAGAAAGGCCGGATTTTCCGGCTACAGGCCCGGGACGCACTGCGCAACGGAACGACGTGTGAACAACGGCCGAAACCGGCTCCGGCGCGCGCCGAAAATTCCGCACTGTGCCTCTCCTGCAACGGTGCCCGTTGCAATTCGGAGGCCTTGCAAGTGGGCGGGAACCGGTGCCAGAGAAGAACGTTGCATGGCTTTGTAACGGCGTGCCGGTGCACGGGCGCCACAGAACGGGGAAGAGTCTCATGAGGAAGTTCGTGCTCGCCGGGGTCGCCGCACTCAGCCTGGCCGCCTGCACCACCACGGAACGCAACACGGTGACGGGCGCCGCGGTCGGCGCGGGCGCCGGCGCGGTCATCGGCGG
>JAEZEK010000258.1 GCA_023417735.1 Pseudomonadota bacterium
TTTGAAGGCAGGGGATTCCCCTTCGCGGCGAAGCCTGACATTCTGATCCGACGCACCTACATATCGCAGGCGAGAGGCGGCTGTTCGCGGTGGCGGATTGGTGGGATGGCGAGGGACACGCGGAAGGGTGACGAGGGCAAGACGGGCAGCGGAACGGCTGTCGTCACCAAGACGCAGCCCAAGGCCAAACGACCCAATCTCTATCGGGTCCTGCTCCTCAACGACGACTACACACCGATGGAGTTCGTCGTGCACGTCCTGATGCGCTTCTTCCAGAAGAGCCAGGACGACGCCACGCGGATCATGCTCCACGTCCACAACCACGGCGTGGGAGAATGCGGCGTCTACACGTACGAGATCGCCGAGACCAAGGTGACCCAGGTCATGGATTTCGCCCGCAAGCATCAACATCCGCTTCAGTGCGTTATGGAGAAGAATTAGCCCCGAGAGGTCAGAGGCCGTGCCATCTTTTTCCCGCTCCCTCGAATTGGCGCTACATCGCGCGCTCGGCTATGCCAATGAGCGCGACCAGGAATTCGCGACGCTCGAGCACCTCCTCCTCGCCCTGACGGAGGACAAGGACGCATCGGCGGTCATGCGCGCCTGCAACGTCGACCTGGAGCGCCTGCGGACCGACATCACCGAGTACATCGACACCGAGCTCTCGAACCTCGTCGGCGAGGACGGCGAGGACGCGAAGCCGACCGCCGGCTTCCAGCGCGTGATCCAGCGCGCGGTGATCCACGTGCAGTCGTCCGGGCGCGAGGAGGTGACGGGCGCGAACGTGCTCGTCGCCATGTTCGCGGAGCGGGAGAGCCACGCGGCATATTTCCTGCAGGAGCAGGACATGACCCGCTATGATGCGGTAAATTACATTTCGCACGGAATCGCCAAGCGGCCGGGCGCGGAAGAGGTCCGGAGCGCGCGCGGCGCCCGGGAAGAGGGGCAGGAGCAGGAAGAGAGCGAAGCGAGTTCGGGGAAGGAGAGCGCCCTGGAAGCCTGGTGCATCAACCTCAACCAGAAGGCCCGGGCCGGCAAGATCGACCCGCTGATCGGCCGCGAACCCGAATTGCGGCGCACGATCCAGGTGCTTTGCCGCCGCTCCAAGAACAACCCGCTCTATGTCGGCGATCCCGGGGTCGGAAAGACCGCGATCGCCGAGGGCCTCGCCAAGAAGATCGTCGAGGGGGACGTCCCGGACGTCCTGCGCGGCTGCACCATCTTCGCGCTCGACATGGGCGCGCTGCTCGCCGGCACGCGCTACCGCGGCGATTTCGAGGAGCGGCTGAAGCAGGTCATCAAGGAGATCGAGGCGCACGAGGGCGCCATCATGTTCATCGACGAGATCCACACCGTGATCGGCGCCGGGGCGACCTCCGGCGGCGCGATGGACGCCGCCAACCTCCTGAAGCCCGCGCTCGCCTCCGGGACGCTGCGCTGCATCGGCTCGACGACCTACAAGGAGTACCGGCAGTTCTTCGAGAACGACCGTGCGCTGGTGCGGCGGTTCCAGAAGATCGACGTCAACGAACCGTCGATCCCGGACACGGTCGACATCCTGCAGGGCCTGAAGCCCTATTTCGAGGACCACCACAAGGTCCGCTACACGAACGATGCGATCCGCACCGCGGTCGAGCTTTCGGCGCGCTACATCAACGACCGCAAGCTGCCGGACAAGGCGATCGACGTCATCGACGAGTCCGGGGCCTCGCAGATGCTCCTGCCGGAGAGCCGCCGCAAGAAGACGATCGGCGTCAAGGACATCGAGGCGACGGTGGCGACCATGGCGCGCATCCCGCCGAAGTCCGTCTCCAAGGACGACGCCGAGGTGCTCGTCCATCTCGACCGCAACCTGAAGCGGGTGGTGTTCGGACAGGACAAGGCGATCGAGGCGCTCGCCTCGGCCATCAAGCTCGCCCGCGCCGGCCTGCGCGAGCCGGAGAAGCCGATCGGCAACTACCTGTTCTCCGGCCCGACGGGCGTCGGCAAGACCGAGGTGGCGCGCCAGCTGGCGAGCCTTCTCGGGGTGCGGCTCCTGCGCTTCGACATGTCGGAATACATGGAGCGGCACACCGTTTCGCGGCTGATCGGTGCGCCGCCCGGCTATGTCGGGTTCGATCAGGGCGGCCTGCTGACCGACGGCGTCGACCAGACCCCGCATTGCGTGCTGCTCCTCGACGAGATCGAGAAGGCGCATCCGGACCTGTTCAACATCCTCCTGCAGATCATGGATCACGGCAAGCTGACGGACCACAACGGCAAGCAGGTCGATTTCCGCAACGTCATCCTGATCATGACTACCAATGCGGGAGCGGCCGAGCTCGCCAAGGCGGCGATCGGCTTCGGCCATTCGCGGCGCCAGGGCGACGACGAGGAGGCGATCAACCGGCTGTTCACGCCCGAGTTCCGCAACCGGCTCGACGCCATCATTCCGTTCGGCGCGCTGCCGCCGGAGGTGGTTCACGAGGTGGTGCAGAAGTTCGTCCTTCAGCTGGAGGCGCAGCTCGCCGACCGCGGCGTGACCTTCGCGCTCGACGAGCCGGCGGTCGCGTGGCTGGCTGAGCGCGGCTACGACGAGCGCATGGGCGCACGCCCGCTCGCCCGGCTGATCCAGGAGGAGATCAAGAAGCCGCTTGCCGAGGAGGTCCTGTTCGGGAAGCTCCAGAAGGGCGGCGTGGTGAAGGTCTCCGTCGAGGAGAAGGAGGACGGCAGCCGCGCCCTGAAGCTCGAGGCGATCCCGGACGAGGGCGCCGCCAAGCCGCCCCGGCCGCCGAAGAGCGACCGCCCGGCCCGGCGCAGCCCGCCCACGCCAGGCACGCC
>JAEZEK010000325.1 GCA_023417735.1 Pseudomonadota bacterium
GCGCTTCGCCGATCTCGGCATAGCCGATGACGCAGGGCGACAGCGCGACGTGAAGATCGAGGAGGTCGCCGCGAAGGCCCGCCTCCAGCACGAAGCGGGTGTAGGCCATCGTCGCCCGCGATTCCGGCGCGGTCTCCAGTTCGCCCGGCGACACGCCCCAGTCCCCGGCGAGCTTGACGTGGAGGTTCATCTCCATGTCGAGGATTGCCTTCAGGCCCTCGTGCGCGGCGCGCATCTCCGCAAGCGAGCGACCCTTGTAGACGGCGAGCGCATAGGCTCGCGCGAAATGGATCAGGAAGAGATAGTCCTGAACGAGGTAGTGGCGGAAGGACGCTTCCGGCAAGGTGCCATCGCCCATGCGCCGGACGAACGCGTGCCGGGTATAGGCTTCCCATTCGCTCGCCGCGTCCCTGCGGAGGCGGTCGAAGAGGTCCATATGACCCCCGCTCAGGCCTGCGCGCGCTCGAGCGCGGACGGGTCGGCCGCCTTCAGCGTCACCGATTCCCCGCAGCCGCAGGCCGACGTCTGGTTGGGATTGTTGAACACGAATCCGGCGCGGAGCTTGGTCGTCTCGTAATCCATCTCGGTGCCGAGCAGGAACAGCGTGGCGGCCGGGTCGATGAACACCTTCGCGTCGCCGAGATCCACGACGTCGTCCGCCGCGGAGGCCGCGCCGTCCGCCAGCCCGACCGTGTACTCCATGCCTGCGCAGCCGCCGTTCTTGACGCCGACGCGAATGCCCTGCGTCTCGCCGCCGGCATTGCGCACGATCTCGCGAACGCGCTCGGCCGCGGCGTCGGTGAGGCGGATGACCTGGAATCTGCGGGGAAGAGCCATGGCCGGAATCTATGGACGCGCGGGAGGGAAATCCAGCCCCGTGGCGCCGGTCCGGATCACCACCAGCCGATCGCCATCTTGGCTTCTTCCGACATCCGGTCCGGCGTCCAGGGGGGATCGAAGACGATGTTGGCCTTCACCCCCGAAACGCCCGCGACCGCGCCGACCGCGTCCTCGACCCAATGCGGCATCTCGCCGGCAACCGGACAGCCGGGCGCCGTGAGGGTCATGTCGATGCTGACCTGACGGTCGTCGTCTATGTCGACCTTGTAGATCAGGCCGAGCTCGTAGATGTCGGCTGGGATCTCGGGGTCATAGACGCTCTTGAGCGCCCCGATGATGTCTCCGGTCAGCCGCTCGACCTCTTCCGGCGGGAGGCCATCGGCCTCGAAGGCCAGCGCATTCGGCGCTGATTCCACCGCGTCGTCAGGCATTTGGCTGGTGTCGCTCATCTTGTTTCCAATCAGGCGAAGAAAGAATGGGCCTTGCTCAGCGCCCTGACAAGGGTATCGACCTCGTCACGCGTATTGTAGAGCCCGAACGAGGCGCGGCACGTGGATGTGACGCCGTAGCGCGCGAGCAGCGGCTGCGCGCAATGCGTCCCGGCGCGCACCGCGACACCCTCCCGGTCGATGATCGTCGCGACGTCGTGCGCGTGGGCGCCCTGCATCTCGAAGGAGATGATCGCGCCCTTGCCGGCCGCGTGGCCGAAGATGCGGATGAAGTTCAGGCCGGCCAGGCGCTCATGCGCGTAGGCTGCGAGGTCGGCCTCGTGCGCCGCGATCGCTGCGCGCCCGGTCGCCTCCATGTAGCGGAGCGCCGCGCCGAGCCCGATCGCCTGGACGATCGGCGGCGTGCCGGCCTCGAACTTCTGCGGCGGGTCGCCGTAGGTGACCCAATCCTCCGTGACGTCGCGGATCATCTCGCCGCCGCCGAGGAAGGGCGGCATCGCGTCGAGATGCTCGCGCTTCGCCCAGAGCACGCCGATGCCGGTCGGGCCGTAGGTCTTGTGGCCGGTGAAGACGAAGAAATCGCAGCCGAGCTCCTGCACGTCGACCGGGAGGTGGACCGCCGACTGGCTGCCGTCGACGAGCACCGGAATGCCGCGCTCGTGCGCGAGGCGGCAGATCTCCCTGATCGGCACCACTGTCCCGGTCACGTTCGACATGTGCGTGATCGCGACCATCTTCGTGCGCGGGCCGAGCAGCCGCTCGAAGGCGTCCATGTCGAGCGCGCCGTCGTCGTGGACGGGGGCCCACCTGATCACCGCGCCCCGCCGCTCCCGGTGGAAATGCCATGGCACGATGTTGGAATGGTGCTCGAGCAGCGAGATGACGATCTCGTCGCCCTCCCCGATCCGCATGCCGCCGAAGGACTGCGCCACGAGGTTGATCGCCTCGGTGGAGGAGCGCGTGAAGACGACCTCCTCGACGGAAGGGGCGTTCAGGAAGCCGCGGACGACTTCGCGTGCGCCCTCATAGGCTTCGGTCGCTGCATTCGAGAGGAAGTGCAGCCCGCGATGGACGTTGGCGTATTCTTCCGTGTAGGCGCGGGTGATGGCGTCGAGCACGGCCTTCGGCTTCTGCGCCGAGGCCCCGTTGTCGAGATAGACGAGCGGCTTGCCGTAGACGGTCCGCGACAGGATGGGGAAATCCTGCCTGATCCGCTCGACATCGTAGGCGCCGTTTCCCGCCAAGCTCAGACACCCCCGCGCGCAGTGCCGAAGATGCGCGCCGTCCGCGCCTCCAGCGCCTCGATGATGGCCTCGTCCGCGGTCTCCTCGATCACTTCCGCGAGGAAGGCCTGGATCAGAAGACGTTCGGCCTCCGCCCTCTCGATCCCGCGCGAGCGCAGGAAGAAGAGCATCTCCTCGTCGATCTGCCCGCAGGTCGCGCCGTGGCCGCACACCACGTCGTCCGCGAAGATCTCGAGCTCGGGCTTGTTGGCGAACTCGGCACCCTCCGACAGGAGGAGCGCCTGGCTCATCATCTTGCCGTCGGTCTTCTGCGCGTCCTGGCGGACGATGATCTTGCCCTGGAACACGCCGACCGCCTCGTCCGCGAGCGCGGCCTTGAAATGCTCCTTGCTCGCGCAGTTCGGCAGCGCGTGATCGACGATGAGCGTCGTGTCGAGATGCGGCCGCCCGCGCCCGACGGGCGCGCCGCGAATCCCGGCAAGGGCGTGCTCGCCCTCGAAGGCGAGCCGGATCTCGGTGCGGGAGACGCGGGCGCCGGCGACGAAGCTGAACGGGTCGAACGAGGCGCGGTCGGCGATCCGCGGGATCAGCATGTGCAGGTGGATCGCGGCGTCGCCCTCCTCCTGCGCGACGACCCAGCGGACGTTGGCGTCGGCATCGACCTGGACCTCGGTGACGGCATTCGTCTGGTAGCCGAGCCCATCCGGGCCGGAGAAGGTCTGGAGCACGGTCGCCTCGGCGCCGGCGCCGATCCGGACCTGGTTCCGCATCGTCTGCAGGCCGGGTTCCTCGCCGGCGAAGACGGAGACGATCTCGATCGGCTTCGCAAGCTTCGCCCCGTCGCGGATGCGCAGAATGGCGCCGTCCCGGACGAAGGCGCCGTTGAGCGCCAGGATCGGGGATTCGCCGGGATCGGTCCCGGTGAACCGGTCGAGGACCGCCCCGCCGCGCGCCAGGAAGGCGTTCAGGGACGCGAACTCGAGGTCGCCCTCCAGTCCGGCCATCGCCGAAAGGCCGGGCATGAAGACGCCGTTCACGAACACGATGCGCGCGCGCTCGATGCCGCCGAAGAGATCGGCACGGGCGAGCGCATCTTTCGCGGCGTCGATGCCGGCGGGGGCGGCCGGCCCCGGCGCCTCGCGCATCAGCGCACGCAGATCCGTGTACTTCCAGTCCTCGATGCGGCGATGCGGCAGGCCCGTCGACGCGAAGGCGTCGAAGGCGGTGGCGCGCACGTCGCGGATCGGGTCCTCGCCGGAAAGCGCGGCGAAATGGTTCGCGAGCGCCTCCTCGGCCTTGGTGCGGATGCGGGTCGGTTCGGCCATCAGGCGGCCTCCTCCACGTACTCGGCGTAGCCCTTCTCCTCGAGCTCGAGCGCAAGCTCGGGTCCGCCGGTCCGCACGATCCGGCCGCGCGACATCACGTGCACGACGTCGGGAACGATGTGGTTGAGCAGGCGCTGATAGTGGGTGATCACGACGAAGGAGCGGTTCGGCGCGCGCAGGGCGTTCACGCCGTCGGCCACGATCCGCAGCGCGTCGATGTCGAGGCCGGAATCGGTCTCGTCCATCACGCAGAGCGTCGGCTGCAGAAGCGCCATCTGCAGGATCTCGTTGCGCTTCTTCTCGCCCCCGGAGAAGCCGACGTTGAGCGGCCGCTTCAGCATGTCGGTCGAGATGTTGAGCTTCTGCGCCGCGTCCCTCACCACCCGCATGAACTCGGGCGTGGAGAGCTCCGCCTCGCCGCGCGCCTTGCGCTGGGCATTCAGCGCGGTGCGCAGGAACGTCATGGTGCCGACGCCCGGGATCTCGATCGGGTACTGGAAGGCCAGGAACACGCCGGCGGCCGCGCGCTCGTCCGGCTCCATGTCGAGCAGGTTCTCGCCGTTGAAGACAACCTCGCCTTCGGTCACCTCGTACTCCTCCTTGCCGGCGAGCACGTAGGAGAGCGTGGACTTGCCGGAGCCGTTCGGCCCCATGATCGCATGCACCTTGCCGTCCTCGACGGTCAGGTCGATGCCGCGCAGGATCTGCTGGCCATCGACTTCGACATGGAGGTTCTTGATCTCGAGCATCTTCTTCTCTGTCCGTTGCGGCCGCCGGGCGGCCTGATCCGTCAATAGGCGCGGCTTTCACGCAGTTCGTAGTGCTGGGATCGCGCGTCGAAGCGCTTCAGCACCTTGCGGGCGGCCTCGGGAACGTAGGCCGTCTCGTAGTCCTCGCCGGTGAAGGCCTTCACGTTCTCGATCGCGTCGAAGCGCATGATGGTGACGAACTCCACCTCCTCGCCGAGCGGGCGCCGGAGGAGCTCGATGCCGCGGAACCCCGGCAGCGCCTTACCCTCGATCCCCTCGAAGATCTCCTGCTTCAGGAGCGCTTCGTAGACGTCGGCGTCGTCGGGCGTCGTATAGCCGTGCCAGATCCGCAGGATCATCGTCAGCCCACGCTGCCTTCCAGGCTGATCCCGATCAGCTTCTGCGTCTCGGCCATGAACTCCATCGGCAGCTGCTGCAGCACGTCGCGAACGAAGCCGTTGACGATGAGGGCGACCGCCTCCTCCTCGCTCATGCCGCGCTGCAGGCAATAGAACATCTGGTCGTCGGAGATCTTGGACGTCGTCGCCTCGTGCTCGAAGACGGCCGTCGCGTTCTTCGATTCGATGTAGGGCACGGTGTGCGCGCCGCAGCGGTCGCCGATGAGGAGCGAGTCGCACTGCGTGAAGTTGCGCGCGTTCGCGGCCTTCCGGTGTGCCGAAACCAGCCCGCGATAGGTGTTCTCCGAGCGGCCGGCGGCGATGCCCTTGGAGATGATCCGGCTCGACGTGTTCCTGCCGAGATGGATCATCTTGGTGCCGGAATCGACCTGCTGGCGCCCGTTGGAGATCGCGATCGAATAGAACTCGCCGCGCGAGCCGTCGCCGCGCAGGATGCAGGACGGGTACTTCCAGGTGATCGCGGAGCCGGTCTCGACCTGCGTCCAGGAGATCTTCGCGTTCCGGCCGCGGCAGTCGCCGCGCTTCGTCACGAAGTTGTAGACGCCGCCCTTGCCCTCGGCATCGCCGGGATACCAGTTCTGCACGGTGGAGTACTTGATCTCGGCGTCGTCGAGCGCGATCAGCTCGATGACCGCCGCATGGAGCTGGTGCTCGTCGCGCACCGGCGCGGTGCAGCCCTCGAGATAGCTCACATAGGAGCCCTCGTCCGCGATGATCAGCGTGCGCGCGAACTGGCCGGTCTTCTTCTCGTTGATGCGGAATTAGGTCGAGAGCTCCATCGGGCAGCGCACGCCCTTCGGGATGTAGACGAACGACCCATCGGAGAAGACGGCGGAGTTGAGCGTGGCGAAGAAGTTGTCGCTCACCGGGACGACCGTCCCGAGGTACTTCCGGACGAGATCCGGGTGCTCGCGGATCGCCTCGGAGATCGGCATGAAGATGACGCCGGCCTTGGCGAGCTCCTTCTTGAAGGTCGTCACCACCGAGACGGAATCGAAGACCGCGTCGACCGCGACGCGCCCGCTGGCGTACTCGCCGCCGCTGTCATCGTCGAGCGAACTCGGCTCGCCCTGCTTGCGCACGCCGGCGAGGATCTCCTGCTCCTTGAGCGGGATGCCCAGCTTCGCGTAGGTCGCGAGGATCTCCGGGTCGACCTCGTCGAGGCTGTTCGGGCCGCTCATCGACTTCGGAGCCGCGTAATAGTGCAGATCCTGGTAGTCGATCCTCGGGTAGCGCACGCGCGCCCATTCCGGCTCCGACATCGTCTGCCAGCGCCGGAATGCGTCGAGCCGCCACTCCGTCATCCATTCCGGCTCGTCCTTCTTGGCCGAGATCAGACGGACGGTGTCTTCGGTCAGGCCCTTCGGCGCGAGCTCGGATTCGATGTTCGTCTCGAAGCCGTACTTGTACTTGTCGACGTCGAGCGCGCGGACCTGCTCGATGGTTTCCTGGACGGCTGGCATGCGCCTCTCCTCGTTGGTCTTGTCTATGCAGCCCGGGTCTGCAGCAGGCGCGCATGGATGGCGCGCCAAATCTCGATGAAACGGTCCACCTCCGCTTCCGTCGCGGTGGGCGGCAGGCTGACGCGAATGCCGCCTCGTGCGGTCTCCCCGCCGTAGCCCATCGCGCGAAGCACGTGGCTCTCGACGACCTTGCCGGACGAGCAGGCAGAACCCGCGGACACCGCGACACCCTCGAGATCGAACGCGATGACGGCGGTTTCGGCGGGCACGCCCGAGGCCGCGAACAGGATCGTGTTCGGGAGCCGGGACGCACCCTCGCCGGCGATCACGGCATCGGGTGCAACCGAACGGATCCCCCCTTCCAGGCGACGAGCCAGGGCGCGCATCCGGCCGGCATCCGCTATGTGGTGTCCGGCCGGCGCCGCCGCAACGCCGAACCGGGCGATCGCCGGCACGTTCTCGGTGCCGGAACGCCGGCGCCGCTCCTCCCCGCCCCCCGTCAGCAGCGGGGCCGGCCGGATGCCTTCGTTCGCCAGGACGAGCGCGCCTGCGCCCTGCGGGCCACCCATCTTGTGCGCGGACAAGGACAGGAAATCGACGCCAAGGGCGCGGATGTCGATCGACATCCGGCCGGGCGCCTGCACGGCGTCGCAGAAGATGTACCCGCCGTAGGATTTTGCGATGGCGGCCGCCTCCGCGACGGGATGGATCACGCCGCTCTCGTTGTTGGCGAGCATGAGGGCGACGAGCGGGGCTCCGGCATCGAAGTCGTGGCCGGCGAGCGCCTCGTCGAGGGCGTCGAGATCGACGACGCCGGTTCGGCCGACCGCAATCGCCCTGGTTCGGACGGTGCGGATGCGCCCGCCACTCGACACGCAGGGATGCTCGGTGGCGCCGGCATAGAGCGCCGACACACGCCGCTCCTCCTTGCCGTCGAGGATGACGGGCGAGAGCGCCTGCGCGGCCGCTTCGGTCGCGCCGCTCGTGAAGATCACGCATTCGGCTCGCGCGCCCGCGAGCGCCGCCACGCTGGCCCGCGCCTGCTCGACGAGGTGGCGCGCGCGACGCCCTTCCTGATGGATGGAGGACGGGTTGGCCGAGCCGAGCGCGTCCACGAGCGCGGCCCTCGCCTCTTCACCGAGAGGGAGGCCGGCATTCGCGTCGAAGTAGATCCGCTCCGTCGGCACGCCTGTCGCCCGTTCGCCCGAAAAACTTGAATCGCCGAGGTGCTTTGGTGTTTACATACGCGCCTTGCCGCATCGGCCCGGCGCGCCCACCTAGTTTTGAACAATTCCAAACTGGGTGTAGGCGCGAGGCCGTGACGTGTCAAGGAACGCTCCCGACACGTGCGGCCGCTTTTGAGACAGGATCGTCATAATGCCAGAAGTCATCTTTGCCGGACCTGACGGTCGGCTGGAAGGCCGCTACCAGCCCGCGAAGACGAAGACCGCTCCGATCGCCCTCGTGCTTCATCCGCACCCCCGCTTCGGCGGGACGATGAACAACCAGATCGTCTACCGACTCTTCTACATGTTCCAGGAGCGCGGGTTCACGACGCTGCGTTTCAATTTTCGCGGCGTCGGCCGCAGCCAGGGCTATTTCGACCACGGCCTGGGCGAACTCTCGGACGCGGCCGCCGCGCTCGACTGGATCCAGACGCTGCATCCGGACTCGCGGGGCGTGTGGATCGCCGGCTTCTCGTTCGGAGCCTGGATCGGCATGCAGCTCCTGATGCGCCGGCCGGAGGTCGAGGGCTTCATGTCGATCGCGCCGCAGCCGAACCTCTACGATTTCTCCTTCCTGGCGCCCTGCCCGTCTTCCGGACTGATCATCGCCGGCGACCAGGACAAGGTGGCGCCGCAGGAGGCGGTGCAAGGGCTCGTCGACAAGCTCAAGGCGCAGAAGGGAATCGTGATCGACCACGCCGTGGTGCCCGGCGCGAACCATTTCTTCGAGAGCAAGACGGACGAGCTGATCGAGACCTGCTCGAACTATCTCGACATGCGTCTCGCCAAGCTGGCCGCAGCGGTCTGATCAGGCTCCGCCGGCGCGCCTTGCCGGCTCGGACCGACCGCTCCATGTCTCGCCCGGCCGGCTGACGATCCCGCCGGCCATCGGGCGGGGAACGCCCGTCGTGCCGGGAAAGGTGAGCGGGTCGCCATTCAGGCTGCGGACCGCGAGATAGGCAAAGGCCTGCGCCTCGACCGCATCGCCGTCGATGCCGATCTCCTCGGCCGATCGCACCGGCTGCGGCAGACGCTCGGCAAGCTCCTCCATCAGGCAGCGATTGCGCCGACCTCCGCCGCAGACGACCCAGGCCCGCGGCGCCTCGGGCAGATGGCGGGACGCGGCCGCGCGCGCCGAGGCGGAGAATCGCGCGAGCGTCGCCGCGCCATCCTCGGTCGACAGCCCCTCCAGTGCGGCAAGCCGGAAATGATTGCGGTCGAGCGATTTCGGCGGCGCGAGCGAGAAGAACGGGTCGCTCATGAAAAGGCGGAGCAGCTCCTCGTCGGCCGTTCCGGCGCGAGCCGCGCCGCCGTCGCGGTCGACCGGAGTGCCCGTCCTGCGGAGCATCCAGTCGTCGATCGGCGCGTTCCCCGGGCCGGCATCGAAAGCGAGCAGTCCGCCGTCGGAGCCGATGTAGGTCACGTTGGCAACGCCGCCGACGTTCACGAAGGCGACGGGCGGCGCGAGCCCGGCGTGTTCCGCGAGTGCGCGATGGAACACCGGGACGAGCGGCGCGCCCTGCCCGCCGGCTGCGACGTCCGCGGCCCGCATGTCCCACACCACGGCCGTGCCGAGGCGGTCGGCGAGCGCCTGACCGTCGCCGATCTGGACGGTGAGGCGGCGGGAGGGATCGTGGAGGACGGTCTGGCCGTGAAACCCGATGACGTCGAGCGCGGCGCCCGCATCGTGCTAGGCTGTCGCTTGCTGGCCGCTCGCCGTGGGCGTTGGTCCGCGGCCACTCGCGATACGCCCTTTCCAGCCAGGCATTCCGCCATGATGAGC
>JAEZEK010000365.1 GCA_023417735.1 Pseudomonadota bacterium
GGAATTGGTAGACACGCAGGATTTAGGTTCCTGTGGGCTTGCCCGTGGGGGTTCAAGTCCCTCCGCCCGCACCATTCTGCAACGCATGGACGGAGCGACCGGCGGCGAGGCGCACGGGGCGGCACATACAGATCAGGATGAAGTGATGCAGGTCAACGAAACGCACTCGGACGGGCTGAAGCGCGCGCTCAAGGTGACCATCCCGGCGACCGAGCTCGACAGCCGGCTGTCGCAGCGCCTGGACGAGCTCCGGTCGCGGGTCCGGATCAACGGCTTCCGCCCCGGCAAGGTCCCGGTGGCGCACCTGCGCCGGCTCTACGGCAAGGCGGCGATGGCCGAGATCGTCGAGAACCTCGTCGGCGAGAGCTCCCGCCAGGCGCTGACCGACCGCGGCGAGCGCGCGGCGATGCAGCCGAAGATCGAGATGACCGAGGACGAGGCGGAGGCGAACCGCATCCTCGACGGCGAGGCCGACCTGACGTTCACGCTGGAGTACGAGGTCCTGCCGGACTTCGAGCTGCAGGACTACCAGGGCCTGAAGATCGAGCGGCCGGTCGCCGACATCAGCGACGAGGAGGTGCAGGAGCGCCTCAGCCGGATCGCGGAGAGCAACCGCGCCTACGAGGCGGCCGACCGCGCCGCGGAGGAGGGCGACCGCGTCACGCTCGGCTATGTCGGCAAGCTCGACGGCGAGCCGTTCGAGGGCGGCAGCGACGAGAACTCCACCATCGTCATCGGCTCCAACCAGTTCATCCCGGGCTTCGAGGACGGCCTGAAGGGCCTGAAGGCGGGCGACGAGAAGACCATCTCGGTCACGTTCCCCGAGGGCTACCCGGCGCCGAACCTCGCGGGCAAGGACGTCACCTTCGACGTGACGATCAAGGAAGTCGCCGCTCCGGCGGAGGCCGCGCTCGACGACGAGTTCGCCAAGCGGCTCGGCATCGAGAGCTTCGATCGCCTGCGCGAGCTCATCAAGGGCCAGATCGAGAGCGAGTACGGCGCCGCCACGCGCCAGCGCGTGAAGCGGCAGCTCCTCGACCAGCTCGACGAGCGCCACCAGTTCGACCTGCCGCAGAACCTCGTCGAACAGGAGTTCGAGAACATCTGGCGGCAGGTGACGCACGACATCGAGCACCACGGCCGGTCCTTCGAGCAGGAGGGCACGACCGAGGAGGCCGCGCGCGCGGACTACCGCAAGATCGCGGAGCGCCGGGTGCGGCTCGGGCTCGTCCTGGCGAAGCTCGGCGAGAAGGCGGAGGTCACCGTCACGGACGAGGAGCTGCAGCGGGCGCTCTACGAGCAGGTCCGCCGCTACCCCGGCCAGGAGCAGCAGGTGCTGCAGTACTTCAAGAGCACGCCGGAGGCGGTCCAGGGGCTGCGCGCGCCGATCTTCGAGGAGAAGGTCATCGACTACCTGCTCGAGCTCGCCGACGTCACCGACAAGACGGTGTCGAAGGAAGAGCTGCTGGCGGAGGACGAGGACGACGGGCTCGGCCACGAGCACCATCACCACCACGACCACGCTCACGACCATCACGCTCACGATCATGACCATGATCACGGCGAGGAGCACGATCACGGCCGCACGGCCTGACACCGGCCGTCGGCCGGGCACCCACGCACAAGGGCGGCTTCCGGCGAAGCCGCCCTTGCCGTTTCCGGCGACGGCCGCAACCGATCGCGACGTTCCGGCCGCCCGGGGCGAGCGTCGCGCGGCGTCCCTCCGCTCTTGGGTGTGGCCCCAAAGCATCCTATGTAGGGGATGAATCGCTGCTGCCGGTTCCGCCTCCGGCGCCCTTCCAGAGTCAGGTGACGATTTGATGAGAGATCCCGTCGACAGCTACATGAACCTGCTCGTGCCAATGGTGGTCGAGCAGACCAATCGCGGGGAACGCGCCTACGACATCTATTCGCGCCTGCTGAAGGAGCGGATCATCTTCGTCACCGGTCCGATCGAGGACCACATGGCGACGCTCATCTGCGCCCAGCTCCTCTTCCTCGAGGCCGAAAACCCGAAGAAGGAGATCGCCATCTACATCAACTCGCCGGGCGGCGTGGTGACGTCCGGGATGGCGGTCTACGACACGATGCAGTTCATCAAGCCGGCGGTGTCCACGCTCTGCATCGGGCAGGCGGCGTCGATGGGCTCGCTGCTCCTGTGCGCGGGCGAGGCCGGCATGCGGTTCGCGCTGCCCAATGCCCGGATCATGGTCCACCAGCCCTCCGGCGGGTTCCAGGGCCAGGCGTCGGACATCGAGCGGCACGCCGAGGATATCATCAAGATGAAGCGGCGGCTGAACGAGACCTACGTCAGGCACACCGGCCGCTCCTACGAGGAGATCGAGCGCACGCTCGACCGCGACTATTTCATGACTGCCGAACAGGCGCGCGATTTCGGGCTCGTCGACCAGGTCATCACGACACGCGGCGCGCTCGAACAGGCGGTCCCCGACCGGGAGAAATGATGTCCGCAAGCGTGGCATGCGACGTTAAGTTAATCTTGAAATCTCGCGCCGAAGGATGGTTCGATGCAGCCACGGCGGCCGCGAGCCGGCCGGCGTCTGACGGCGCCGGCGCAGTGAACGAGGTCTGACATGAGCAAGATCAGCGGGAGCGGCGGCGGCGAGAGCAAGATCACGCTCTATTGCTCCTTCTGCGGAAAGAGCCAGCACGAGGTCCGCAAGCTGATTGCCGGGCCGACGGTCTTCATCTGCGACGAGTGCGTCGAGCTGTGCATGGACATCATCCGGGAGGAGAACAAGTCCTCGCTGGTGAAGTCGGGCGACGGAGTGCCGACGCCGCTGGAGATCTACGAGGTCCTGAACGACTACGTGATCGGGCAGGAGCACGCCAAGAAGGTGCTCTCGGTCGCGGTCCACAACCATTACAAGCGGCTGAACCATGCCGCGCGCAACAACGACGTCGAGCTCGCGAAATCGAACATCCTGCTGATCGGCCCGACCGGCTGCGGCAAGACGCTGCTCGCGCAGACGCTCGCCCGCATCCTCGACGTACCGTTCACGATGGCCGACGCCACCACGCTCACCGAAGCCGGCTATGTCGGCGAGGACGTCGAGAACATCATCCTGAAGCTGCTGCAATCGGCCGACTACAATGTCGAGCGGGCGCAGCGCGGCATCGTCTACATCGACGAGGTCGACAAGATCAGCCGCAAGTCGGACAACCCGTCGATCACCCGCGACGTCTCGGGCGAGGGCGTGCAGCAGGCGCTCCTGAAGATCATGGAGGGGACGGTCGCGAGCGTTCCGCCGCAGGGCGGCCGCAAGCACCCGCAGCAGGAGTTCCTGCAGGTCGACACCACCAACATCCTGTTCATCTGCGGCGGGGCGTTCTCCGGCCTCGACAAGATCATCTCGGATCGCGGCCGCAAGACCTCGATCGGCTTCGGCGCCCGCGTGGACTCGCCGGAGGACCGCAAGACGGGCGAGCTGTTCCGCCAGGTCGAGCCGGAGGATCTGCTGAAGTTCGGCCTGATCCCCGAGTTCGTCGGGCGCCTGCCGGTGGTCGCCACGCTCGAGGATCTCGACGAGACGGCGCTGGTCCAGATCCTGACCGAGCCGAAGAACGCGCTGGTCAAGCAGTACCAGCGGCTGTTCGAGATGGAGACCGTGCAGCTGAACTTCCACGAGGACGCCCTCACGGCGATCGCGAAGAAGGCGATCGAGCGCAAGACGGGCGCGCGCGGGCTGCGCTCCATCATGGAGGCGATCCTGCTCGATACGATGTTCGACCTGCCGGGCCTCGGCGGGGTCGAGGAGGTCGTGATCTCGGCCGACGTCGTGAACGGCAATTCCCGGCCGCTCTACATCTACAGCGAGCGGGCGGACGAGCATCATCAGAATGCGGGCCGCTCCGCCTGAGGGCGGCCCCCGTGCCCGGCCCGGGGGGGGCCGGCCGCCCGGCGGCGCGG
>JAEZEK010000457.1 GCA_023417735.1 Pseudomonadota bacterium
GGACGGCCGGGTGGAGCCGGGCGGCGGGCCGCGGGCGGCCGGGGACGGGGCGGGTGCGGCGGGGGCGGGCGCGACGGCCGTCGGGCCGGGGAGCGGCGTGGCCGCCTCCTGGGCAGAGGCGGGGTCGCAGAGTGCGGCGATCAGCAGCACCGATGCCAGGCGGATGGCGGACCTCACGCCTGCCCCTTCCGGACAGTCGCCTGCAGCCGTTCATGTGCGATCAGAACCGCTTCCGCGGGGCCGCCCGGATGCTCCCACACAGCCCTGTGGAGGGCCACGAAGCCCGCTCCGGTCTCGCCTGCGGCGGATACGCTCTCCAGCGCATGCCCCGCCATGATCACGGCGGGGATCTCCATGAGGTCCGACCACCATTCCGCAAGTTCGAGCGCCCGGGGGTGCGGCTCGTGCCGGATGTCGCCATGCGGCTGGCCGAAGAAGACGTAATCGGCGCCGGCCTCGCCGGCCTCCATCGCCGCGTGTCGGGTTCGAAGGCCCCCGGCGCCCACGATCTGCTTCGGCGCGAAGCGCTCGACCGCCCGTTTCAGGTCGGCGATGCCGGTCGCGACGTGCACGCCGTCGGCGCGGGCGCGGCCGGCGGCGCGGGTGTGCTCGGCCACCAGCGCGGCGGCGTTGTGGGCCTGGATGACGGGGACGAGGAGCGCGGCCTCCTGCTCGGCCGTTTCCTCGTTCGCTCCGGCGCCGATCAGCACCGCCGCGACGAGGCCCGTGCCGAGCGCCGCCTCCATTGCGCGCGGAAACGTCTGGCGGTCGAAGCCGGCGGGCGTCACGAGATAGAGCAGCGCTGCGTGCTCGTCAGGGTCGGTGATCTGGCCCAAGCTGAGACCTCGAAGCGAAGAAGGAGGCGCACGGCCTCCTTCCCTGCACATGCCGATTCCGGCTGATTTCGGGCGGACGCTATGCGGCCTGCCGCTCCATGTCCGGTTTCCAGGAGCCGAGCGCGGCAAGGCTGTTCATCCGGGCGCGGTGCGAGAACGCCTGCTGGCCGGCCCGTTCGTTCTCGGACTTGCCGCCCCAGGCCTGGAGCGCCGCCGCCTGCAGGGCACGGCCGTAGGAGAAGGTGAGCTTCCACGGCAGGTCGTACATCGCGTTCATGGCCGCCAGATGCGCCGTCGCATCCTCGTCGGATTGCCCGCCCGACAGGAACGCGATGCCGGGAACGGCCGCCGGCACGGTGGACTTGAGGACGCGGACGGTCTTCTCGGCCACCTCTTCGACGCTTGCCTTCGTTCCCGACTTCTGGCCGGGCACCACCATGTTCGGCTTCAGCACCATGCCCTCCAGCGCGACGTTCGCGTCGAAGAGCTGGTCGAAGACCGTGTTGAGCGTCCACTCCGTCACTTCGTAGCAGCGCTCGATGTCGTGAGCCGAGTCTGGGCCGTCCATCAGCACCTCAGGCTCGACGATCGGCACGATGCCGTTCTCCTGGCACAGCGCGGCGTAGCGGGCGAGCGCATGCGCATTGGCCTGGATGCAGTTCCACGACGGCCGTCCGTCGCCGATCGCGATCACCGCGCGCCATTTGGCGAACCTTGCGCCGAGGCCGTGATACTCCTTCAGCCGCTCCCGCAGGCCGTCGAGGCCTTCCGTGATCTGCTCGCCGGGGCTCAGCGCCATCGGCTTGGCGCCCGCGTCGACCTTGATGCCGGGCACCGCGCCGGCCGCCGTGATGAGCTCGGCGAGCGGCGTCCCGTCCCGGGCCTTCTGGCGAAGCGTCTCGTCGAAGAGGATGACGCCCGAGATGCAGTTCCGCATCGCGTCGTCCGCGCGAAACAGCATCTCGCGGTAGTTGCGCCGCGTCTCCTCGGTCGATTCCACGCCGATCGAATCGAAGCGCTTCTTGATCGTGCCGGAGCTCTCGTCCGCCGCAAGGATCCCCTTGCCCTCCGCCACCATGCGATTGGCTATGTCCTCGAGACGTTCGCTCATGGTCGTCGCTCCTCCGTATGCTCGTGCATTGGGCTACATTTGGACTGATTTCGCCGGCTCGCCAAGGGCATCCGGGCGTACGGGAAGGGCGTCTGCCGCCGGAAGCCGGGTGTTCGGCATGCGGGGGCGGCGCGAAGCTCCGCGCCGCCGCCGGTCAGGCGCGGAGCGCTTCCACGCCGGGCAGGACCTTGCCTTCCAGCCATTCCAGGAAGGCGCCTCCGGCGGTCGAGACGTAGCTGAAGTCGTCGGCCACGCCGGCATGGTTGAGCGCGGCGACGGTGTCGCCTCCGCCCGCGACCGAGAGAAGGCCGCCCGCGCGGGTCCGCTCGGCGGCGTGCTTCGCGGCGGCGACGGTCGCCCGGTCGAAAGGCGCGATCTCGAACGCGCCGAGCGGGCCGTTCCAGACCAGCGTCCGCGCCCGGTCGATCCAGCCGTTCACGGCCGCAACGGAGTCCGGGCCGACGTCGAGGATCATGCGATCCCGCGGCACGGCCGAAGCGTCGATCGTCTCGTTCGGCGCATTCGCGGCGAAGGCGGTCGCCGCGACGACGTCGGTCGGCAGCACGATGGCCGTGCCCGTCGTCTCGGCATCGGCCATGATCTGCCGCGCCGTGTCCAGCAGGTCGGGCTCGTAGAGCGACTTGCCGATCTCGACGCCCTTGGCGGCAAGGAAGGTGTTCGCCATGCCGCCGCCGATCACGAGGGCGTCGACCCTGCGGATCAGGTTGCCGAGAAGCTCCAGTTTCGTGGAGACCTTGGCGCCGCCGACCACGGCGACCACCGGGCGCTGCGGCGATCCGAGCGCGCCTTCGAGCGCCTCGAGCTCCTGCTGCATCGCGCGCCCGGCATAGGCCGGCAGGAGACGGGCCAGGCCCTCGGTGGAGGCATGCGCCCGGTGGGCGGCCGAAAAGGCGTCGTTCACGTAGAGATCGCCGAGCCGCGCGAGGTCCGCGGCGAAGGCGGGCTCGTTCTTCTCCTCGCCCGGATGGAAGCGGGTGTTCTCGAGCAGGATGATCCCGCCGTCGCCGAGCTCGGCGACCGCGCGCTCCGCCTCCGGGCCGATGCAGTCATCCGCGAAGCCGACCGGCAGCCCGAGGACGTCGGCAACGGAGGCCGCGACCGGCTCAAGCGACATCTCGGGCACGCGCCTGCCCTTCGGGCGCTCGAAATGCGCGAGGAGAGCGACCTTCGCCCCCCGCTCCGAAAGCTCCCTGATCGTGCCGGCGACCCGCTCGATGCGGGTGCGGTCGGTCACGACGCCGTCCTTCACGGGGACGTTCAGGTCGACGCGGAGAAGGACGCGCTTGCCGGCGACCTCGCCGGCATCGTCGAGAGTACGGAATGCCCCCATCGCCGCCTCAGATGACCTTGGCCATCGCGACGGCGGTGTCGTTCATCCGGTTCGAGAAGCCCCACTCGTTGTCGTACCAGGAGAGGATCCGGCAGAAATTGCCGTCCATGACCTTGGTCTGGTCCATGTGGAACACCGAGGAATGGGGATCGTGGTTGAAATCGGAGGAGACGAGCGGCTCGTCGGTGTAGCCGAGAATGCCCTTCAGACGCTGCTCGGAGGCCGTGCGGATCGCCTCGTTGATCTCTTCCTTGGAGGTCTTGCGGCTCGCCACGAACTTGAAGTCCACGACGGAGACGTTCGGCGTCGGGACCCGGATAGAGACGCCGTCGAGCTTGCCGTTGAGCTCGGGCAGAACCAGGCCGACCGCCTTCGCCGCGCCGGTGGTGGTCGGGATCATCGAGAGCGCGGCGGCGCGGGCGCGGTAGAGATCCTTGTGGAGCGTGTCCAGCGTCGGCTGGTCGCCGGTGTAGGAGTGGATCGTGGTCATGAAGCCCTTCTCGATGCCGATCGCATCGTTGAGGACGGCGGCCACGGGGGCGAGGCAGTTGGTGGTGCAGGAGGCGTTCGAAACGATCTCGTGCTCGGCCGTCAGCTTGTCGTTGTTGACCCCGTACACGACCGTGAGGTCGGCATTCGTCGCCGGCGCGGAAATGAGGACGCGCTTGGCTCCGGCCTGGAGATGAGCGGCCGCCTTGTCGCGATCGGTGAAGAAGCCGGTGCACTCCATGACGATCTCGACGCCGAGGTCGCGGTGCGGAAGCTTGGACGGGTCGCGCTCGGCCGTGACCTTGATGGGGCCGCGCCCGACGTCGATCGTGTCGCCGTCCACCGTGACCTGGGCCGGGAAGCGGCCGT
Source organism: Pseudomonadota bacterium (assembly GCA_023417735.1). Lineage (GTDB taxonomy): Bacteria > Pseudomonadota > Alphaproteobacteria > Rhizobiales > Afifellaceae > Propylenella. Next base: position 4,157 of record JAEZEK010000457.1, read on the forward strand.
GGACCGAATCGTAGCGCAGGAGATGTGCGTTCGTCTGGACGGGGCCGAGATCGTTGATCGCGACGACTTCGATGTCGTCGCGGCCCGACTCCACCACCGCGCGCAGCACGTTCCTTCCGATCCGACCGAACCCGTTGATCGCCACACGAACAGCCATGAATCGTCTCTCCTAGGTTACCGTCTGCGGCTGTGCCAACCGCTCCAGAGCCAGTTCAACCACCCGTTCCGGCGTGATGCCGAAATGTGAATAGAGGGCTTCGTAGGGGCCACTCGCCCCGAACTCGTTCATCCCGACGAAGATGCCGTCGCTGCCGATGATCGCGTCCCAGCCCTGCCGGATGGCGGCTTCCACGCCGATGCGCACGGGTGCCGATCCGAGGATCTCGCGCCGATAGCTGCGGCCCTGCTCGGCGAAACGCTCGAAGGAGGGGACCGAGACGACGCGGGCGGCGTGGCCGCGTGCGTCGAGCCGGGCCTTGGCCTCGAGCGCGATCGCCACTTCCGACCCGGTCGCGAAGAGGCTCACCGCGGCATCGCCGTCGCTGTCGGCGACGACGTAGGCGCCGCGTTCGCAGCGGTTGTCCTCGTCGAATTCGCGCGGCAGCGCAGGGAGGTCCTGCCGGGTCAGCGCGAGCAGGCTCGGCCGGTGTCGGTCGTGCAGCGCGAGCTGCCAGCATTCCGCGGTCTCCACGGCATCGGCGGGCCGGTAGACGACGAGGTTCGGGATGGCGCGGAGCGCGGCCAGGTGTTCGACCGGCTGGTGCGTCGGCCCGTCCTCGCCGAGCCCGATGGAATCGTGGGTCATCACGTAGACGACGCGCTGCTTCATCAGGGCCGAGAGCCGGATCGCCGGCCGGCAATAGTCGGAGAAGACCAGGAACGTTCCGGAATAGGGGATGAGCCCGCCGTGCAGCGCCATTCCGTTCATGGCGGCCGCCATGCCGTGCTCGCGGATGCCGTAATGCACGAAACGGCCGTCATAGGCGCCGGGCCCGATGATGCCGAGGCCCGTGGTCCTGGTGTTGTTCGAGCCGGTGAGGTCGGCCGATCCGCCGATCGTGTCCGGGACCGCGGGGTTGATCCTCTCGAGCGCGAGCTCGGAAGCCTTCCGGGTCGCCATCTTCGGGCGCGTGTCGGCGAGCTCCGCCTTCAGCTTGCGGACCGCCTTGTCGAGGGCGGCGGGCGCTTCGCCGGAGAGCCGGCGCTCCAGCTCGCCGCGCTGCTGCGGATCGAGCCGGTCGAAGCGGGCGAGCCACTCCTTGCGCGCAGGACGCGAGCGCAGGCCGGCGAGCCGCCACGCATCGAGGGTGTCGGGGGGGATGTGGAAGGCTTCGTACGGCCAGTTCAGATGGACGCGCGCGGCCGCGATCTCCTCGGCGCCGAGCGGCGAGCCGTGGCAGGCGGCCTTGCCGCATTTCGTCGGCGCCCCGTAGCCGATGATGGTGCGCGCCGCGATGAGCGTGGGGCGGTCGCTCCGCCGCGCGTCGGCGAGCGCGGCGTCGATGTCGTCCGGGGCGTGGCCGTCAATCCGGACCGTGTTCCAGCCCGAAGCGGCGAAGCGGGCGAGCTGGTCCGTGGAATCCGACAGCGCGATGTCGCCGTCGATGGTGATCTTGTTGTCGTCGAAGAGGACGATCAGGCGGTTGAGCTTCAGGTGCCCGGCAAGAGCGATCGCCTCCTGGCTGATCCCCTCCATGAGGTCGCCGTCGGAGGCGAGCACATAGGTGTAATGGTCGACGATGCCGTCGCCGAACCGGGCGTTCATGACCCGCTCGGCGAGCGCCATGCCGACCGCCGTGGCGAGGCCCTGGCCGAGCGGCCCGGTCGTCGTCTCTATCCCGCTCGCATGGCCGTATTCCGGATGGCCCGCCGTGCGCGAGCCGAGCTGACGGAAGCGCTTGATCTCGTCTATCGTCATGTCCTCGTAACCGAGGAGATGGAGGAGCGCGTAAAGCAGCATCGACCCGTGCCCGGCCGAAAGCACGAAGCGGTCGCGATCGGGCCAGAGCGGATCCTTGGGGTCGAACTTCAGGTGCCGGGTGAAGAGCACGGTGACGAGATCGGCTGCGCCCATGGGAAGCCCGGGATGCCCGGACTTGGCGGCCTGCACGGCGTCCATGGCGAGCGCGCGGATCGCATTGGCCATCAACGCGTGCTTCTCTGCGTCGGTCATCAGCAACTCTTCGTGGTGGTGGTCGAGACTGCAATCGCCTCCCAACGCGCAGCTTTCCGCTGTCTCGGCGGGCGGACACATATCAGCTTGCCCCAGCATGTCAAAGATGCCGATCGGTCGCGGGCGCGAAGCGGACCGCCCGCCAAACGCGAGTTCATGCGCTGCGGCAGATCGCGGCCTGCAAGCTCTTGAACGTCAACGGCGCTTCGCCGCATAAGGGGAACCCGAAGGGGTGCGTCGCGACGGCCCGGCAGCAGGCGGACAACCGCAGACCATGTCAGACTCGGCGGCACGAGCGATCGCACGGATGGACCACGCGCTGGGCGAGCTGGAGTCTCTGCTGGTTCGAGCTCTGGACGACCGGGAGCAGGCGGGCCGGCTCGCCTCCGAGGTTCAGACACTCGGCATCGAACGGGCCAGGATCGCGGATGCACTCGACCGGGCCGAGGCGAAGATCGAGCGGCTCGAGCACGTGAACCGAGAAGTCTCACGCCGCCTGGTGGCCGCGATGGAGACCATCCGCCAGGTTCTTCGGCCGGAGGACAGCACGCAGTGACATCGATGGCGCAAGTGACGGTCACGGTGAACGGCCGGACCTACCGGATGGCGTGCGAGGAGGGGCAGGAGGATCACCTGCTCGCGCTCAGCGAACGCTTCGACGGGACGATTTCTGAGCTCAAGGGTGCGGTCGGCGAGGTCGGCGACCAGCGCCTCCTCGTGATGGCCGGGATCCTCACGACCGACCGGCTCGACGAGACCGAGAAGCGCCTGAAGGCGGCGGAGGCGGAACTCGAGAGGCTCCGCGGGTCCAGGCGCGACATCGCGACCCACTACGAGGCGGTCGAGGCCGGCCTGATCGAGAGCCTCGAGACCGCTGCCGCGCGGATCGAGGATCTGGCGCAGAGGCTGCGCGGGCAGGACGGGACCGAGCCGCAATCCTGACCAGCCCCGCCCGATGATCACCGATTCCTGGTTCTATCTCTTCGCCATTCCGGCGGTGGTCCTCGTCGGCTTCGGCAAGGGGAGCTTCGGCGGCGCCGCCGCGATCTTCGGCGTGCCGCTGATGTCCTTCGCCATTTCGCCGGTCCAGGCGGCGGCGATCATGCTGCCGGTGCTCCTCGCGATGGACGTGATCGGCCTCTATGCGTGGCGCGGGACGTTCGATCCGAAGAGCCTCTGGATCCTGCTGCCCTCGGCCTGCATCGGCGTTGCGGCCGGATGGCTCCTTGCCAGCACCGCGAACGACGACCTGGTCCGCCTGGTGGTCGGGCTGGTCGCCTTCTCCTTCGCGGTGAACCACTGGATCGGCCCGGTCCGCAACACGGCGCCGCGCGGGCACAACGTGGTGAAGGGCTGGATCTGCGGCGCGCTTTCCGGCTTCACCAGCTTCGTCAGCCATGCCGGAGGGCCGATCTACCAGCTCTACACGGTCCCGCTCCGGCAGGAGCCGGGTATCTATGTGGGCACCGCGATCATCTTCTTCGCGGCGGTCAATCTCGCGAAGGTGCCGCCCTATCTGCTGCTCGGCCAGTTCTCGGCGGAGAACCTCGTCACCGCGGCCGTGCTGACGCCGCCGGCGCTCGCGGCGACCTATGCCGGCGCGAAGGTGGCGCGGTGGATGAACGCCGAGCTCTTCTACCGCATCATCTACATCCTGATCTTCCTGGTCTCGCTGAAGCTCCTCTGGGACGGAGCGGTCGGCCTGTTCGGCTGAACACGCGCCGCCGCAGGGCCGTTGCGCGGCGGCGGCGGCCATTGCTAGCGTGACGCACGCGGCGCGCATGCGGCCATCGGGGAGGGAAGGGCGATGCCGGACCAAGTCTCGCCTTACGACGTCGGCCTGGACCGCACGCCGGCCAACTACCAGCCGCTCACGCCGCTGAGCTTTCTGGAGCGGGCCGCGAGCGTCTTTCCCGATCATGTGGCGATCGTCCACGGGGCGCAGCGGATTTCCTACGCGGAGTTCCACGGCCGCGCCTTGCGGCTCGCCTCGGCGCTGTCGCGGCGCGGAATCGGCCGCCGCGATACGGTCTCCGTCATGCTCTCCAACACGCCGGCCATGCTCGACGCCCATTACGGTGTGCCGATGACGGGCGCCGTGCTCCACTCGATCAACACGCGGCTGGATGCGGCGGCGATCGCCTTCCAGCTCGACCATGCGGGTTCGAAGCTCGTCATCGTCGACCGCGAGTTCGCCGACGTCATGCGGGCGGCGCTCGCCATTGCGGCGGTGCGCCCGGTCGTCGTCGATTTCGACGACCCGGAGTTTCCGGCGGACGCCCCGGTCCCGAAGGCCGATCCCGTCGGCGATCTCGACTACGCCGCGCTGCTGGAAGAAGGCGACCCCGGCTTCGCCTGGTCGTTGCCGGAGGACGAGTGGGACGCCATCGCGCTCAACTACACGTCAGGAACCACGGGCAACCCGAAGGGGGTCGTCTACCACCACCGGGGCGCCGCGCTGATGTGCTATGCGAACGCGCTCGCCGGCAGCATGGCAAAGCATCCCGTCTATCTCTGGACGCTGCCGATGTTCCACTGCAACGGCTGGTGCTTCCCCTGGACGCTTTCCGCGCTCGCCGGCACCCATGTCTGCCTGCGATGGGTGCGGGCGGGCGCGATGTACGACGCGATCGCCGATCACGGCGTGACGCACCTTTGCGGCGCCCCCATCGTCATGTCGACGCTCCTTAACGCACCTGAGGCGGAGCGCCGGAGCTTCTCGCAGACGGTGACCTTCATGACGGCGGCCGCGCCGCCGCCCGAAGCCGTGCTCGCCGGAATGGCCGAGGCGGGCTTCGCCGTGACGCATCTCTACGGGCTCACGGAGACGTACGGGCCGGCGGTGGTGAACGAATGGAAGGTGGATTGGGACCGCCTGCCCGGGCCGGAGCGGGCTGCGCGCAAGGCGCGTCAGGGCGTCCGCTACACCGCGCTCGAGGCGCTCTCGGTCCGCGATCCGGATACGCTCGATCCGGTGCCGGCGGACGGCGAGACGATCGGCGAGGTCATGTTCCGCGGGAACATCGTCATGAAGGGCTATCTCAAGAACCGGCCTGCGACGGAAGAGGCGCTCGCCGGCGGCTGGTTCCATTCCGGCGATCTCGGCGTCATGCATCCGGACGGCTACATCCAGCTCAAGGACCGCGCCAAGGACATCATCATCTCGGGCGGCGAGAACATCTCCTCGATCGAGGTCGAGGATGCGCTCTACAAGCATCCCGCCGTCGCCGCGGTCGCCGTCGTCGCCAAGCCGGACGAGCGCTGGGGCGAGACGCCGTGCGCCTTCGTCGAGCTGAAGCCCGGACGGAGCGCGACCGCGGAGGAGCTCGTGGCCTTCGCGCGCGAGCGGCTGGCGCACTACAAGTGCCCGCGCCACGTCGTCTTTGCGGAGATCCCGAAGACCTCCACCGGCAAGATCCAGAAGTTCAGGCTGCGCGAGGCTGCCCGGGACGTCTGAGCGGTCAGCCGAGGCCGAACCGGCTTTCGATTCCGGTTATGATCGTGGAGACGGCGAGGGCGGAGAGGATGAGCCCCATCACGCGGCTGACGATCGCCGCGCCCGCATTGCCGATCAGGCGCTGGATCGGGCCGGCGGCGAGCATGAGCGCCAGCGTGAGCGACAGGACGATCAGCACGATGATCGCGGTGGTGACCTGGTCCATCACGGGATGCGTGCGATTGTCGGTGAGGACGACGACCGACAGCATCGCTCCCGGTCCCGCAATGGACGGGATCGCGAGCGGATAGACCGCGAGCTCGACGTCCGATCTCGGGATCGCCTCCGTCTCCGTCTCCTGCTTGGCATGGCCGAAGATCATCGAAAGCGCGAAGAGGAAGAGGATGATGCCGCCGGCGATCTGGAAGTCGGCGAGCTCGATCCCGATCGCGTCGAGCACCAGCTGCCCGACGACCAGGAACCCGATCAGCACCCCGGCCGCGACGAGGGTCGCCTTGATCGCGACGGACCGGCGCTTCTCGGGCGCCAGGAGCGCCGTGACCGCGAGATAGACCGGGACCGTGCCGATCGGATCCACGACCGTGAACACGGTCGCGAACTCCTGGATGAGTTCTTCCATGGTTTCCAATGCAGCCTCCGTCCGGCGCAATTTCGCGACGAATGCTGAAGGAAGCGGAAACCGGCCATGAAAAAGGGCGCCGCAAGGGCGCCCTGGAGGACTGACTGGTCCCGCGTCTCAGTGGACGGACTGGGACTGCTTCAAACGCGCGATCTCATCCTTGATATGCAGCTTACGTCGCTTCAGGGTGGCGATCTCCATCTCGTCATTGCCGGGATGGGCCTGCGCTTCCGCGATCTCTCGCTTCAGCGACTGGTGACGCCGTTCGAGCTCTGCAAGATGCGATTCGACGGACATTCGCGCCTCCTTGGTCGGTGCCAACGTGAAGAGCATGACATAAAGAGGTGCCCCTGTCGAAGGTTGCCGCAAGGGAACCTCTGCGGCCGGCCCGCCTTCGCGGCGCCGATCGCGACGGGACGATGACAGCGGAGTTTGGTCGAAACGCGGCGGGGCTCATGTTCCGGTCGGGCCATGCGCATGGTATGATCGCGGCCGTTCAGCAGGGGCCCGGAATGACCGATCAGGACGGCGTGATCCGCGCGGCGGACTTCGCGATCAGAGCCGAGCTGGCGCAGTTGCGGCAGGAGCATCGCGACCTCGACTCCGCCATCGACGCGCTCCAGGACCAGCCGCGCCTCGACAATCTCCAGATCCAGCGCCTGAAGAAGCGGAAGCTTCTCCTGAAGGACAAGATTTCCTCGCTCGAGGACAAGCTCCTGCCCGACATCATCGCGTGAGGCCTTTGCGGCGCTCCGGCGGTTGCCGGAACGGCAACGCTCCGTTATGCGGGCGGTTTCCTCCGAAGGAGCGAGCGCCTTGAAGGTCGGGTCGGGTCCTGCGCCGGTCGCCATCGTCATGGGAAGCCAGTCGGACTGGCCCACCATGCGCCATGCCGCCGAACGGCTGGACGATCTCGGCGTGGCTTACGAGGCGCGGATCGTTTCGGCCCACCGCACCCCCGAGCGCCTCTACGCGTTCGCCAAGGCTGCTCGCGCAGAAGGCCGCAAGGTGATAATTGCCGGTGCGGGCGGGGCAGCGCACCTGCCGGGCATGATCGCGGCAATGACCACGCTGCCCGTCCTCGGCGTGCCGGTGTAATCGAAGGCGCTGAGGGGCCAGGACAGCCTCCTCTCGATCGTCCAGATGCCGGCCGGGGTGCCGGTGGGCACGCTCGCGATCGGCGCCGCGGGCGCCGCGAATGCGGGGCTCCTGGCCGCTTCCATCCTCGCGCTCGCGGACGAGGGGTTGGCCGAGCGGCTGGAGCGCTGGCGCGCGGCCCGGACCGCTGAAGTGGCGGAGCACCCGGCCGATGCCGTCGAGTGAATCGCCGGGCGCGCTGCCGCCGGGCTCCACGATCGGCATTCTGGGCGGCGGCCAGCTCGGCCGCATGCTGGCGCTTGCAGCCGCCCGGCTCGGGCTGCGCACGCATGTCTATTGCCCGGACGCGGAGAGCCCGGCCTTCGACGTTTCGGCCGAGCACACGCGAGCTGCCTATGACGACGCCGCCGCGCTCGATACCTTCGCTTCCGCCGTCGACGTCGTCACCTACGAGTTCGAGAACGTCCCCGTCGCCGCCGCCGAGCGCCTGGCGGCGAGGGTCCCGGTGCGGCCGGGGGCCCGCGCGCTCGCGGTCGCCCAGGACAGGCTGGACGAGAAGCGGTTCCTGTCCGACGCGGGCATCCCGGTGGCGCCCTACGCGGCGGTCGACGACGGGACGGGCCTCGATGCGGCCGTGGCGGCGCTCGGCCTGCCTGCGGTCCTGAAGACGCGCCGCTTCGGCTATGACGGCAAAGGCCAGGCGGCGATCAGGACCGATGCCGACACTGCGGCCGCCTTCGCGGCGATCGGCGGCGCGCCGGCGGTGCTGGAAGGCTTCGTCCGCTTCGCGCGCGAGGTGTCCGTGATCGCCGCCCGCGGGCTGGACGGCCGGATGGCGAGCTACGACCTCGTCGAGAACGTCCACCGGGACCACATCCTGCACACGTCCACCGTGCCGGCACGGGTGCGGTCCGAGACCGGGGCCGAAGCGCCGGCGATCGCGGAGCGCATCCTCTCTGCGCTCGACTATGTGGGCGTGATCGGGATCGAGTTCTTCGTCTTGGAGGATGACGGGCGCGAACGCCTCCTCGTCAACGAGCTCGCGCCCCGGGTCCACAATTCCGGCCACTGGACGGAGGATGCCTGCGCCGTCTCGCAGTTCGAGAACCATGTCCGCGCGGTTGCGGGCTGGCCGCTCGGGCCCACGGCGCGGCACGCCGACGTCGTCATGACGAACCTGATCGGCACAGAGGCCGCCGAATGGCTCGCGCTCGCCGCCGATCCCGATGCGCGGCTGCATCTCTACGGCAAGCGGGCAATCCGCCCGGGGCGGAAGATGGGCCACGTCAACCGGCTCGCCCGCCGCGCCTGAGCCTTGCCTCCGCCGGGGAAGTATGGTGCAAGGCGCGGGCCTCCGCCCGGCGCGGCGCCCAGGCGACAGCAGCACCAACAAGCCCGGCTCGGCCGGCGCGCGGCGATCGGCCCGCGCCTGAGATCCGGGTGCAAGGCTCCCGACATGGCTCGCACCGCAATCCTCAACGTCATGGTCCGCGCCGCCACGAAGGCGGGCCGCGTGCTCTCGCGCGACTTCGGCGAGGTCGAGCAGCTGCAGGTTTCGCGCAAGGGCCCGGCCGATTTCGTCACCGCGGCCGACCGGCGTGCGGAGGAGATCATCCGGGCCGAGCTCGCGCACGCGCGGCCGGACTACAGCTTTCTGATGGAGGAGGCCGGCGAGACGATCGGCTCCGACCCGCAGCACCGCTGGATCGTGGACCCGCTCGACGGCACCACGAACTTCCTCCACGGCATTCCGCTCTTCGCGATCTCCATCGCGCTCGAGCGGCAGGGCCGCATTCAGGCTGCGGTCGTTTACAACCCTGCCACGGACGAGCTCTTCACGGCCGAGCGCGGCGCGGGGGCCTTCGTCAACGACCGGCGCATCCGCGTTGCCGCGCGCATGCAGCTCGCCGAAGCGGTGCTCTGCACCGGAATTCCGCATCTCGGCCGCGGCGACCACGGACGGTTCCTTCGCGAGCTCGCCACGCTCATGCCGATGGTCGCGGGCGTTCGGCGCACGGGCTCGGCCGCGCTCGACCTCGCCTGGCTCGCCGCCGGCCGGTTCGACGGGTTCTGGGAGCGCGACCTGTCGCCCTGGGACATGGCGGCCGGCATCCTGCTCATTCGCGAGGCGGGCGGCTATGCGAGCGATTTCCGCGGCGGCGACGCCATGCTGGAGAAGGGCGAGATCGTCGCCGGCAACGAGCTGATCCACCGCCAGCTTCTGGCAACGCTCAAGGGCTGAGCCGTTTCGTCTTTCGCTGCTGCGGCAAAACACTTACATATCGAGCGGTCCAATGGAGGCTCGGCAGTCGAGAATGGCCCGCGACTTCGACCCATACAAGCTCTCGAGTCCGCGCGTTTTCCTCGTGAGGATGATCATCTTCCTGGTGATCGCCGCCTTCGTGCCGCTGGTGCTCTACCGCCAGCTCGCCGTCGGCTTCATGGCCAATCCGGGGTTGAACGGCCTGATCCTCGGCGTGCTCTTCATCGGGATCGCGCTCGCCTTCCGGAACGTCCTTCTCCTGATGCCGGAAGTCACGTGGGTGAACTCGTTCCGCCGGCGCGACACCGACCCGACCATGCCGACGCCGCGCCTTCTCGCGCCGATGGCGACGCTGCTGCGCGACCGCGCGGATTCGATGGCGCTGTCGACCTCGACCTGGCGCTCGATCCTCGATTCGATCGCGACGCGCCTCGACGAGAACCGCGAGATCCTCCGCTACATGACGGGGCTCCTGGTGTTCCTCGGGCTGCTCGGAACGTTCTGGGGTCTCATCACCACGATCGGCGCGGTTTCGAGCACGATCCAGAGTCTGGACATCGGGTCCGGCAACACGGCCACCATCTTCGAGAACCTGAAGAGCGGGCTGCAGGCGCCGCTCGCGGGCATGGGCATTGCGTTCTCGTCCTCCCTCTTCGGCCTTGCCTCCTCGCTGGTCCTCGGCTTCCTCGATCTGCAGGCCGGACAGGCGCAGAACCGGTTCTACACGGAACTGGAGGACTGGCTCTCGACGATCACGGACCTCGAGGAGCTGGAGTTCGAGGACGCCGAGACCGGCAGCACCGTGCGAGAGATCAAGGTTTCGGTGGACCGCCTGTCGCGTGCCATGCAGG